>CAZDTB010000163.1:0-9261 GCA_964508075.1 uncultured Planctomycetales bacterium | reverse complement strand
CGTCGTTGTTGGCGATCAGGTCGCCGGCCGCATCGTACAGACCCAGCTCGGTGTCGCCGATCGGGTCCGGGGTACCCGCCTCGGTCCACATATCCATGTCGAGCGCGCCGGCGATCGTGAACTCGTACCAATTGACGCCACCCGCGGCGGCGATGTTGCCGGCGGTGTCGGATGGGACATCGATGGCCAGCGCATCGGGCGGCTCCGGCGGCGACCAGTCGCCGAACAGGAAGTCGATGTAGTCCCAGGTCGCATCGGGCAGACCGTCGCCACCGTCGTCGTAGCTCTCGTAGAAGTCGAACGTCCAGGTCCCGGCGGGGTCACCAGCGCCATTGAACAGGTAACTGCTGCCGCTGAACGCCGACCCTGGAGCATAGCTGGTGCCGCTGCCGAGGGTGATCTCCCCCGACCCGAGCGGCCCCGAAACACCCAGCCTCAGCTCGCTGCCGTACGTGTAGTCCTGGATCGTCGAGGCGAAGCCGTCCCAATCGATTGCGCCCAGCGTGTACCCGCCGACCAGATCAAAGTCGTACGTGACCAGCCCCGGACTCGCCTGGCTGTCCACGCTCGCGAACGAGACCATCTCGGACGCCTCTACGACGGCGACCGCGAACGGCGCGATCGCCACTAGTAACAGTAAGTTCCTCATTGCCTCCTCCTCATTCGAACTTGGATAGGTAGTCTACTGATCGCGGGACGCCGAACTGGCGTTGCTCAACGCCGCGCCCCACGAGATACAGATGCCTTCGTTTCCCGTTGGGTCTCCTTTCTCTCCTTCCTACCTGCTGTTACTCGCGGCTCCCGAGGAGGCCAACCCCACGTCGCGGCCCTTCTACCCCCCCCCTTGCAAAGCACCGCGCAGCAACCTCGGACCTCAACTCCCGTTTTTCCCTCTCGGGCTGGGTCGCGCTACCGAGCGTGACCACCAAGCACGCACGCTCAACTCATGCACACGGTTTCGCCGCTGGGCGTGCCTGGAGACGAAGTAAACAACTAACCCCCCTTCGCCCAGACCCTCCAAACGGTAACCCCACTCTACGGGAACCAGCTTCGGATATCAACGGATAAATGCCGGAACGGCGCGGTTCCATTCGATCCGGTTGCCTGGCAACCGTGCACTACGCCGGGAATTTCCGATAAATACAACGCCCAGCCCGGTTCTTCCCCCCTGCGCTCGCTCCGGCCACTTGCCCGAGTTCGCCGAGTCCGTTAATGAAGTATCCATGAACACGCACGGGAAACTGAACGTCGAGGTTTTTGTCGAACCGTCGTTCCAGGAGAACGGCTTTCTGCTCTGGTGTGAGGGCGAGACCGACTGCTGGCTGGTTGATCCCGGCCTGCCCTCGCGGCAAACCGAGCAGTTTGCCGCCGCCGTCCAAGAGCGCAAGCTCACGCCGCGGGCAATCGTCGTGACGCACGGGCACGCCGATCATATCGGCGGCATCGCGGCGCTGCGGTCGCTGCTGGGCGATGTCCCGATCGTCTGTCCGCGCGGCGAGGAGCAGATGCTGACCAGCGCGGAGGAGAATCTCTCGGCGGGGCTGGGTCTGCCGGTCACCGCCCCGGCTCCCGAACAGTTGGTCAGTCACGGCGACGCGCTCACGCTGGGTGACCTGGAATGGCGTGTGCTCGACGTCTCGGGGCATTCACCCGCGGGCGTCGCATATTACTGTGAGGAAGCGGGTGTTGCGTTGGTCGGCGACGCCGTCTTCGCCGAGGGCATCGGCCGCTACGACTTCCCGCACAGCTCGCGCGAGCGTCTGATCGCTAACATCCGAGAGAACCTGCTCACGCTGCCGGAAGACACCACGGTCTATCCCGGCCATGGCCCATCGGCGACGATCGCGCAGCTTCTAGAGCACAACATGACGCTCCGCGCGGAACTCGACCAATGACGGTCGGATCGGCCCCGGCCATCGGCTCTGCCAGTGTGACCTGCGTCGCGCTCGGCGTTCTCACGCTGGCCGGCTGCACCGCCAGGCACATCACCATCGCCGACACCTTCCCCAAGGGCAGCTATGCCTCGCCGTGGGTCCTACAGGGCAAGGTCTGGAGCGGCTCGTTGGAGCAGGCCGCCGACGGCATCGGTGATGAAGCCACCCAATGGGGCACCTTCGAGCCCGAGCGCGTGTGGCTGGCGGTCTACCAGCATGACACCCGCGTCGCTCACAAGCTGATCGTGCGAGCCTGGGCGTTCGCGTCAGCGGCGCAGGCCCGGCGTGCGTTCGAGCACTTTTGCCCCGACGATACGAGATCACTTCAGGCTGGCGATGAAGGTTGCTGGACCGATGACGGGATCCTCGTGCTCTGGGGGCGGATGGTGTTTGACATCTTCGGCAGCGGCCCCTCCACGCTCACCAGTCCGGGACAGGCGGTCTACCTGCTGGCGTTTTTCGAAAAGCAGATGCCCCCCGATCTGCCGAGCGCCCCACGATGAAGGCTCGAGGCAAACTCGCCGGCACGGCTTGCCTCGCTCCGATCGGCCTGGCAATCGTCGTGCTCGCGGGTTGCGAACGAACACCGTCGCAGCCCGTCTCCGGCGCAGATACGACCGTGGCGGCCGGCGAGGCGCCGGCCGCTACCTCCGAGCCTGAACTGAACCTGCACGATTGGGTGCTCAATCCGCGTGTTGACGAAGCCGAACTCGACATTGCTCTACCACGAATCGTCTCCGCCGCCCCGAACGTGACCGAGATCTGCTGCGCGCTGGGGCTGCGTTCGGCGTTGGTCGGCCGCACGCGCTATTGCGACTACCCACCGGGCATCGAGAGCGTGCCCGCAATCGGCGCGCTGATCGACGTCAACGTCGAGGTGTTGTTGGAACTGCGGCCCGAACTGATCCTGATCTCCGGCACCAGTCGGAGGCAGACCGAGCGTTTCGCCGCGCTCGACCTGCGGCTCGAGTCGGTCCCCGACGCCGGTCTGAGCGATCTTCCGGCCGCGGTTCGTCGGGTGGGGGAACTGACTCGCCGAACGCGCACCGCCGAGCGGCTTTGCGAGAGCATCGAGTCTGATCTGGCGACGGTGACCGCACGGTTTGCCGACGTGCCGCCGGCGCGTGTGCTGCTGTTGACCGGCACGCTGCGCGATCCGCCGCGCCCGCCTTATGTCGCCGGGCCGGGCTCGTTCTACCATGATCTGCTGGAGCTTGCGGGGCATACGAACGTGGTTGCCGGTGAGCAGGCGGCGTTCGCTCCGTTATCGCTGGAATTCATCGTGCGGGCCGACCCGGACGTCATCATCGAGCTCGACCCGGACGGCAAGCAGCGCCCCAACGGCGATGCGGATGCCGTGCGCGCCTGGGCCAACGTCGGCCCGTTGCGTGCGGTTGCCAACCGACGCGTGCACGTATTGACCGGCAGCCGGCATTACCTGTTGGGTCCACGGATCGCGTTGACGTACGATGCGCTTTGTCGCGCGATCGCCGGCGAGAACCATGACTAGCCGCAGACTGGACATTCAGACACCCTGGCGGTTGACTTGCGAGCAACTGAGCGTCGCCCGCGGCGGCCGCGCGGTGCTGCACGATATCAACGTCGAGTTTCACACCGGCGAGTGCGTCTCGCTGATCGGCCCCAACGGCTCGGGCAAGACGACGTTGATGCTCGCGCTACTGGGTTTGCTGCCGCCGGCGTCCGGCAGCGTGCGGATCAGCGGGCGTGAGGTAACCCGGCTGCCGGCCCGCGTCCGCGGCCGTTTCGCGTCATACGTACCGCAGACGGTCGAGCGCATCCCCGGCTTCAGCGTCTACGAAGTCGTCGCCGCCGGACGCTTCCCGCACGTTTCGCCGCTGCAACCACTCTCACCGGCCGACTCGCAGCAGGTCGAGCGGGCGCTCGAAATGTGCGGGCTGACGGCTCTGGCCGATCGCCGCATCAACGCGGTCAGCGGCGGCGAACGGCAGAAGGCGCTCATCGCCGCCGCCGTTGCGCAAGACGCCCAGGTGATGTTCCTCGACGAGCCCAACACCGCGCTCGATCCGGCCTACCAGATCGAACTGGTCGGGCTGCTCCGCGCCTGGCATAAGCGCGGGCGCGGGTTGATCCTGATCAGCCACGATCTGCAATTGCCGGCGGCGCTCGGCGGTCGCGTGGTTGCGCTCCGCGAAGGCCGCATCGTCGCGGACGGCGACGCCCGGGAAATCCTCGTTCCCGATCGTCTCGCCGAGGTCTACCACGCTGCGTTCGAGCTCGCCGAAACTTCCGACGGTCGGCGGATCGTCCTGCCGAACTGGTGGAACGCGGAGTCATCGCCGGTGTAGCGGCCGGGCCCGGCACCGGCCGTGTTGACCGGTCAGAGACCGGTCCCCCACAGAACGTGGTGGCTGCGCTATACGTCCCGCTCGGCCGGCTCGGATTCGTCGGAGCGCAGCTTCATCTCTTGGCCGCGCACGAGCCGGGCGATGTTGCCGCGGTGACGCACGATAATCAGCAGTCCGAGCAGGACCGAAACCGCCGCCAGAGGCCAGAACACTTCCAGAGACATATCGGGATCGACGCCCAGGTAAACGAAGAACGCCAGTGGAAACGCCACCGCGATCGTCAGCGAGCCCGCCGAAACCAAGCCGGTCCCGAAGCGCACAACGGCGTAAAGCAGCAACGCCGCGATCATCGCGACGGTGTAATACGGGAAGATGCCCAGCGCCACCCCGACCGTCGTGGCGACCCCCTTGCCGCCGCGAAACTTCAGGTAGATCGGCAACGTATGCCCCAGCACCGCGGCCAGGCCCACCAGGATCCATTGCAGCAACATCCCCGCGTCAACCGGCTTCTCAATCAGCACCAGCGCAGCCGCCAGTGTCGGCACAAGCCCCTTCAGCACGTCCAGGATCAGGCACAGGTACCCCCAACTGCGCCCCAGCACCCGACCGGCGTTGGTCGCCCCGATGTTCTTGCTGCCGTGCTCGCGAATATCGACGCCGCGGGCCAGCCCGATCAACAGCCCGAAAGGAATCGAACCCAGCAAGTACGCCCCGACGATAAGCAGCAAACCGTACACGGGTCTATCCGGCCCTCGTCATCAGTCAATACGAAAGACGGAATCCACGCGTCTTTCGCCGCGAGAAGGCTAGCGTCTTTTGCACGGGATTGCCAATTACGCGCGGCGCCGCGCCCCATGGATTGGCAGAGCGGAAGGATTGTGTCTCACCGGCCCAGGTTGACGCGGATGCCAACGGTCGTGCCGGTCGCGTCGGCCGCGGGGGGCCGACGCCACGACCCGAGAGCCAAGGCGTAACGAGGTACTAAGAGTTCCTTACGCAACCAGGGTGGCAGCCGCGTCCGGCCGGTGACGACACAGGCGAGACGCCCGTGCCACCCGGCTTTGATAGGCGCTCTAAGGACAGCCCGCGCCGTAGTTTGCCAGCAAGGCGGCCAAGTCGGACAGGTCCACATCCCCGTCGCCGTCGAGGTCGCCGTCGGCGTAGGTCGCACCACCGGTCGTACCGTAGTTTGACAGCAGTTGCGCCAGGTCGGACAGATCGACGCAGCCGTCGCCGTCCAGGTCGCCGAGTATGCCGAGCGAGCCGTTGGGGTTGGCGTTCTGCGCGTAAACGTCGACCGGACCGTTTCGGTTGTCTTCCCACACGAGCACGGCGACGCCCTGCGGCCCGATCGTAACCGGGAGTCGGCCCTTGGCGCTCAGCAGCGAACAGAACACGGTCGGCAGGTCGGGCCACATAGATTGGCCGTCGGTGTCAACCCGCATTCCCACCACCCGGTCCAGTACGACTGAACCGGTCGGCTGGTCGAACCAGAAGACCATCGCCCCATCCGCACACGGCACGCTACGGGAGTAGGATTTGTAGATGTCGTTCACCGGCAAGTACTCGATCCCGCTGTTCGTCCACATGCGCTGGCCGCTCGCCGATATCTTCTGGCCATAGATGCCCCACATGCTCTGGCCGCTGTTGCGCTCGTTCCAGAACACGAAGATCTCGCCGGTCGCAGCGTTGTACGAGACCGTCGGGTCGATATGGTGCCGGTTCCCCAACGTGGACGCCTCCACGCCGTTATGCGGGAACAGCTCGCTGCCGTCACTGTCGAGGTGCTGAACGAAGCTGCTGTACAAGGCACCATCGCTGCGGTGCCAGGCCACGATCGCGCCGCCGTTCCCGTCCGGCTGAAGGATCGGCTCATACCACGGCGGAACCCAGTCGTCGTCAAAGACATTCACTGGGGTAACCCAGAGGACCGTACCATCGGCGGCGTACTTCTGGGCACGAATGTCATGGTAGCCTGTGTAGCTGCTGTCGCGCATCCAACTGACGATAAAGCTCCCGCTGTCCGCCGCGACGACTTCGCCGTGGAGCGGGGTTTCGTCCAACTCGCCAGTGATTGTGAAGTCGAACTGCGGCACCCCGTCGGCGGAGAGCTTTCGAACGCCGACGCCGCCGTCGCCCGACCAGACGCACACGAAACTGCCGTCGGTTGTCTGCGTAACGCGCGGGTCGGCCTCGTAATCGCCGTCGTCCGTGACCGCGACGCCGTCAGGCCCCCAGAGAAACGTGCCGCTGGGACTGATGCGATATGCGTAGACATCCCAGTCGCCACCGGCGCGGATGTCAACGAAGACGAGCACGGCGTTGTTACTCGAGTCCACCATCAGGTCCCAGTCGCAGATCCAGGAATTCTGCGGGTGGTCGCTGATGAGAATGCCGTTGTGCGGCCAGAGCTCGTTCCCGTACTTGTCGAGCCGCTGAAGGTATATGTCGTAGTTTCCGGAGGCGTGGTCGTTCCAACCGATGTAGCAACCACCATCGGACGTACTTTCCACTTTGGGGACGACCTGTTCACCCGTTCGATCCGCGATGACGAGGTTCGCCGCCGAGTCGGCCGACCAGCCGGCCAGCGCTACCGTGGTCCCCGTCGCCCAAGTCACCAACAACCCGATCAGCGTCAAGACATGCCTGGATCTCACCTTTCACCTCCTTTGGCTGTACGTACAGCATACCACGTTCTGGTCAACCGCTGGTAGTCATTCTGGCGATCGGGCAGATATCGGTTCCGTGCCAAGAAGTGCGGCGATCCTGCTTCTGGTGCTCCGTCGCTGGTCAATCGACGGGTTCGGCTAGGTGCCACGGGCAGCCTGTCTGCCCGTACCCACTGGCGGGCAAGCCGCCAGTGGCACCCTCATTCGACGCGCGATAGAGCACTAGCTGCGTTTGCGCAGCATCTGCCGTTCGGTGTCGAGCACGATCTCCAGGGCCTCTTCGGCGTGGTTGGTCTCCCGTAACGCCTGCGGCAGGTCGCTGTTAAACAACAGCGCCAGCCGCGCCAGGGCCAGCAGGTGTTGGCGTTCGTCGTGGCAGCAGACCAGCACGAACAGGTCGGTCAGCCGCCCGTCGGGGGCGCCGTAGGGGATTCCCGCCGGGACACGCGCCAGGCAGAGCATTGGCTCGGCGGTCGCGTAGGCCAACGGACGACGGGGGTGGGGAAAGGCGATGCCACCGGGCAGGGCGGTCGACGCCAGGGCCTCGCGCTGCTCGAGCGCCTCGATAACTTCGGCCCGGTGATAGACCATGCCGGTCCGCTCGGCCAAGCTGACCAGCTCGCGCAGGATGGAAGGCCGCGACCGGGCGGGCAGATTCATGTCGATCGCCTCGGTAGCCAGCAGGTTGCTGATGACGGCCTCGTCATCGGTTTTGGACATGGCCCGGTCGAGATTCTGGACGTGGCGTTGGTCGAGCGTGTGCATCTCGCGCTGCAGCCATTCGAGCATCTGAAAGCGGTTGAAGCGCCACTCGCCCCCGATTAGCTGCCCGGGCAGGATTCCGCGGTCGGCCAGCCGCTTCACCTCGCGCGCATCCATTCCGATGTGCCGGGCGATTTCGGCGAGTGACATGTTGCGATAGGGCATGGTTGCCGGTTCCCGCGGAGCCATACCTCCGCTATCGACCACTGATCGGCGGCAGGCCAACCACACGCGCAGTTGCCAGGGGGCACCGTGCTCGGTTTCGAGCGCCGCTCGACGCGCGGATAGCGCTTACGATAGTGCGAATTCCAGCCCGGCGGTATGGGCCGGTCAGATTCGGTTGAGCTTTCGGAGATGGTTCACCGAGGCCGCTACCCGATCGCAGACGAGCTGCTCAGTCTTGTCTTCGCCTTCGAGGCCTTCGATCTCAAGCGTGCAGGGGCCGTCAAACCCGGCCTCGTCGAGCACCTCAAAGAGGCCCGCAAAGTCCACGATCCCCTCGCCCAGCGCCGGAAAATGCCAGTGGTGATACCCGCCGTCGGTATCCTTCAGGTGGACGGCGACGACGTATCGGGCGACTTTGCGAAGCTGCTCGACACAATCGACCCCGCGGTTGTAGAAGTAGAGATTGGCGGTGTCGAAGTTCATGCGGACGTGCGGATGATCGACGGCCCGCATGGTTTGCAGCGCTACCTCGGCGTTGGTCATCAGGTCGGGATGGGTTTCCAGGGCGATCGTCACGCCATGCGCGCCCGCCGCTTCGCCTGCCTCCCGCAAGCGGGCGTAGGCAGTCTCGGCGGGCAACTCGCCACGCTGTACCGAGGCGAACATGAGCCGGCAACCCAGGGCTGCAAAGGCCGGCATCAGGGCGGCGACGCGCTCGGCCACGTCGGGCCGGCTGACGTCGCACTCCCCGTGCATCGAGCTGGCCGCCAGACCATGCGCTCGCAGGGCAGCCGCGGTCGCATCGATCTCGTCGGCGGCCGGAACCATAATCTCCATATGCCGCAGCCCGAGAGCGGCGACGTGCTCATACGCCCGCGCCGCAAAGGGCTCGTAGCTGCTGTAGCGACACGCAATTGCACCGCGCTGTGCGGACACGCACCTACTCCGAAGCCGACGCCATGCCAGCTACTCGTTCATGACGCGGTCGACGATGTACAACACACCCGCGGCGCTGACCACGGCCGAGGCCGCCGTGATGATCTGGGCGCGCTCGGCGCACGTCGGCGCCTGAAACAGGAACGATCCGCCGATCAATCCCACCGCCAGCAGCTTCTTCCAGAGGTTCTTCTTCATGGCAGACCCTACGCTCTCAAATCGTGATCGTGAACTAACGGCTCGACACTATGGCGGCTGACGGCGAGCGCGTCAACCGGCCCGGACCGTCGCCGGGCGCGCCGTGCGTGGCGAAGAGCGTCGGCGGATCGAGCCGTGCGCTGCAATTCGGTGCTTCGTGCTTGCTCTGAGGGGGCCGGTTGACGATGATAGTAATAATTGGGCGGGTGCCTTCGGTGTGCCCGGCCCGTATCGAGCCCATCGTCGAGGAAGTTGCCCAGGCGCTTGGCC
>CAZDTB010000162.1:0-9314 GCA_964508075.1 uncultured Planctomycetales bacterium | reverse complement strand
CGACGACCAGGGTCGCGTCTCGTACGTCTATATTGACGGGCAGTCCCAAGCCGATGATTCGCGCAACGTGGTCGCGTACGAGAAGATCATCGGCGACGAGGGCACGAACGTGCTCTCTCTCGACGGACACGTCGAGTGGATGAAGCTGGATGCGTTCAAGCAGGCCCTTGTCAAAACCTATCAGCGGTTGGGGCGTGAGGATGAGCTGCCGCCGGACATCCGTAATCTCCAGCCGTAGCCCGGAGACCGTAGCTTTGCGTCAGATCCAGGGGGGCGCCGGGGTGCGTGAATCCGTGCCACCGTCGGTTAGAATGACCAGGCGTCGTTGGAAGAGGTCGTCTGCGAAGGGAGAAGATCATGCCCAAGGTTGGCGTCTTGCTGTCCGGCTGCGGTTTCCTGGATGGAGCCGAGATTCACGAATCGGTGTTTACGCTGCTCGAGCTCGACCGGCGGGGGGCGACGATCGTCTGTTGCGCACCGGACATCGAAGTTCGACAGGTGATTGATCACCAGACGCGGCAGCCGGCGGGTGAGACCCGCAAGGTCTTGAAGGAAGCCGCTCGGATCGCCCGCTGCGAGATTACCGACGTCGCAGAGGTTCGGGCCGACCACCTGGATGCGCTGGTGATTCCCGGCGGCTTTGGCGCGGCTAAGAATCTGTGCAGCTTTGCCGACGACGGACCGAAGTGCGAAGTCAACCCGGACGTGGAGCGGCTGGTCGGTGAGATGCTCGACGCGAAGAAGCCGGTCGGTGCGATCTGCATCGCGCCGACGTTGCTGGCGCGCGTCGCCGGCAAACGCGGCGTGAAAGCCAAGCTGACGATCGGCAGCGATGCCGGCACGGCCAACGCCCTCGAGGCAATGGGGTGCCGGCACGAAGAGTGTGTGGTGACCGAATGCGTGGCGGATGCCGAGAACAAGGTTGTGACGACGCCCGCGTACATGCTCGGGCCGGGGCCGGCCGCGGTGCACGCCGGCATCGCCAAGCTGGTCGAGAAAGTGCTCGCGATGATTGGCTGACCGCAACGAGTTTGCGCGCCCGGCAAGGAACACCTTGAAAAAGAGGGGAAAAAGGCGACACAGCCCGCGCGACGCTTGTGGTCGGCGCAAGAAAAGATGGAAGGTCCAGCCGTGGCGCACTTGAGACCTTCCATCAACAGGGCAACTCAATCTCGGAGCTGCCACCTCTCACTTGTTCCGCAAGCGGTCTTCGACCACTTGCATAGACTAAATGTATAGCAAGCATTGGCCGAGTGTACAGCAGTACGACGATTTTTTTTTGAAAATGTTCGAGGTGCGATCGAGCGACGCGATCGCGACATCCACCTCATCAAGCCGTTGCGAAGACGCCTGCGAACGTCTGACCAGTCGGGCAAGCCGTCAGGCCATGTCGCGATCCGAGGCGCGCGCGGCGCTTGTTCGACCAGAGGTTGGAGAGAACGGGCGGACACCCGATCGAGAGAGCAAGCCGACGGTGGGAGTCGAACCCACAACCCCGGCTTTACGAAAGCCGTGCTCTGCCATTGAGCTACGTCGGCGTCGCGTAAGCGAATCACGATCCGGACATCGGGAAGCGTAGATACGATTGCGAATGGAATCAAGCACAGCATCCGGAAATCGTACCCGTTCAGCCGTGAGCACCGGCCGTCACTCGCAGGCGGGGAATGTCCCGAGCGCGACCGGCGGACACCTCGAAAAGCCGCTAGCTGATAAAAAAACGGGTTGCCTTTTGGGACGCGACTTGTTTTGATAGTAGTTGGACGAGAGACAGGAGCAGGCTACCCTGCGGCGACCCCCCTTCCCTTCGGCCCGAACACCCCGGTCGTCGCAGCCTGCTCCGTTTTTTTCCTCAATCATTCGCCCCCCGGCGGCGAGCCCACCCGCGATTTCACGGCCGTGCTATCAATAATCCCGCGCTCGATACAGCGTTGCACACCAGTTGCAAGGAATGCTGGTTGCCGAAGGGGGCCCTTCCGACGGATAATCGCGCACCCATGAGGCTCAGCCGCGATCATCCCGATTCGATCCTGTGCGCACGACGCTGCTACTCGCTTGGGGCCGGCCGACGGCCGGTCGAGGCGCTGGCGATCCGGGGCGGCCGGATCGTCGCCCTGGGCAGCCGACGCATGGTCTTGCGTCTCAAGGGTCGAGGGACCAAGCGGGTTGATCTGGGCGATGCGGTCATCACGCCCGGGCTGGTCGACTGTCACGCGCACTTTTTCTACTGGGCGCTGCACCGCGCGCTGACCATCAGCGTCTCGGACTGTCGATCGCTGGCGGAAACCCTGGCGCGAATTCGACGAAAGGCGCCGAGGCGCTCGGTCGGCAATTGGGTCATGGCGCTCGGGTTCGACTACAACCGCTGGCCGGAAGGCTTGCCCAGCGCGCGCGATCTCGACCAAGCCGTACGCAACCGCCCGGTCATCGCGTTCACCCGCGACGGGCACACCGCCTGGCTCAACTCGGCGGCACTCAAGCGCGTGGGCGTCACCGCCCGCACGCGCGACCCGCAGGGCGGCCGCTATCTGCGTGATTCACACGGCCGACCGACCGGAATCGTTCAGGAAGCCGCCGTCGATCTGTTGCCCGATCCGGTGCGACAATTCACCGAACGAACCGACTCTGCCGCCGTTCTCGCGGTCGATCATGCGCTGGAGCAAGCGTATCGCGTGGCGTGGTCGCTTGGAATCGTCGGCGTGCACGCAGTGGACGGGGCGACATCACTAACCCACCTGCAACGTCACCATCGCGAGCGCCGGCTCGGCATCCGCGTCGTGCATACGATCCCGCTCAATAGTCTGCCACACGCGAAAGAACTTGGCCTGCGAACCGGGTTGGGCGACCAGTGGCTGCGGCTCGGCGCCGTGAAAATCTTCGTCGACGGCGCGCTGGGGTCGCAGACCGCGTACATGTTCCGGCCGTATCCGCACAGTGACGGTCACTGCGGCATCCCGGTCACTGCCGGTCAGGAGTTACGCGAGATCGCCGTCGACGCCGCCCGAAGCGGTTGGGCGCTCTGGATTCACGCCATCGGGGACCGCGCCGTGCATGAGGCCGTGGCGGCGATCGCCGCCGCCCGGCGTGTAGAACAGACACCACTGCCGCACCGGATCGAGCACGCCCAGTGCGCGCGGCCCGCGGACATTCGCAAGATGGCCCGATTGGGCATCATCGCGTCGGTTCAACCAGCGCACATCATGGGGGACATTCGTACAGCCGAGCGGCACTGGCCGCGGGCGTCGCGGAATGCGTACGCGTTTCGCTCCATGGTTGACGCGGGCGTGACGTTGGCGATGGGCTCCGACGTACCGGTCGAGTCGATCGACCCGCGGCGCAGCCTCTTCGGCGCGGTCGTGCGGACGGACGAACATGGCTATCCGCAGGGCGGCTGGCACGCCGAGCAGCGCCTTTCGGTCGCGCAAGTGTTGCGCGGTTATACGAAGGGTGCCGTGGCCGCGGGCGGCGGCCCGAAGCTCGCCGGCACGCTCGCGCCCGGCGCGCCGGCGGACCTGACACTCTGGCATGACGACCCGTTGACCGCACCGCCTCAGGCGCTGCTTGACCTTCGCATCGCCGGCTGCGTAGTCGACGGCCAACTGCATCCTGCGGATCACGCTTGACACGAAGGAGTGTGGACTTTGCCCGGCAAGCACACGATCGGAATCGACCTGGGCGGCACCAATATCAAGGCCGGCATCCTCGACGGCGACGGCGCGCTGATCTACCGCTGCTCGATCGAGACCCAGGCCGAACGGGGTTTCGAGCACGTCTTCTGCCGGCTGGTGCAACTTGTCGATAACTGCATCTGTGCCGGCAACCTCACCAAGGCCGACATCGCCGCGATCGGCTACGGCACGCCCGGGCCGATGTCGCACGCGGAGGGGATCGTTTACGCCTCGCCGAACCTTCCGGGCTGGAAGGACATCCCGCTGCGGGCCCGCTTTACCGAGGCAACCGGGTTGCCGGTCACGCTGGACAACGATGCCAACGTCGCGGCCTATGGCGAGTTTGTGGCCGGCGCCGGCAAAGGCACGCGCGACATGGTCCTGCTCACGCTGGGCACCGGGATCGGCGGGGGCATCGTTCTGAATGGCGAGTTGCAGCGCGGTGCGTTCGACAACGCCGCCGAGATCGGCCACACCATCGCGGTGCCCAACGGCCGACCGTGCCCGTGCGGGCAGCGCGGCTGCCTGGAGCGTTACGGCTCGGCCAACGCCGTCGCCGAGCGGTTCGTCGAAGCCCTGGAGACCGGTGACGATTCCCCGTTGAAGGAACGAGTTGCCGCGGGTGAAGCGCTGACCTCGGTGGATATCGCCAAGGCGGCCCGGGGCGGCGACGCGCTCGCCGCCCGGATCTGGGACGAAACCTGCCTCTATCTGGCGCTGGCATGTGTGAACATTCAACACATGCTCAATCCCGAGTGCGTCGTTTTCGGCGGCGGGTTGATCGGGGCCGGCGAGCAGTTGCTGGGCCCGATCCGGCGGCACTTCGAGCGACAGGCCTGGAGCGTCGCGAAGGACTTCCCGCGGATCGAACTCGCCACACTCGGCGATGACGCCGGCATTATCGGCGCCGCCACGCTGGCCCGAATCGAGCAGAACAGAGTCTGAGTAAGACGGAGGCGCCTGGTGTTTGCCAAGCGGCTGAGATGGTTCGTGATTCTGATGAGCGTGGTGGCGCTGGCCATTGTCGCGCGGCTGGTCGACATACAAGTCCTGCGCGCCGCGCAATACGAGACGCTGGCGGACGACCTGCTCACGCGTCCCGTGCGTTATCTCGCCGCCCCGCGCGGCAACATCCTCGACCGCAACGGACAGGTGCTCGTCAGCGACGAGCCGGCGTCTGACATCAGCGTACGTTACGAGGTGCTCCTGGCGCTGCTGTCGGACGAGCTGCCTGACGCCAGCCGTGCTTACTTGCGAGCGGAAGCCCGGGCGGCGCGGCAGCGTGGTGCCTATCCGCCGGACCTGCCGACCGACGAGATCGTCGGACAACTGGAGGCTCGACTGGGAACTCTGTGGGAGCGGCTGTCCGAATTGACGGGCATCCCACCGACGGAGCTGGTCGAACGCGCGGAACGAATCCGCGCCCGGATTCAGCGGCGCAAGGAGTACATTCAGCGCCGATCACCGACAGTACGCAGAATCAAGGAGGAACAGCGACTCCACCCGATCATTCCCATCATCGACGAGGACCTGGCACTGACAGTGCGGATCGAGCTGGAAGCGGAGCATCCCTGGATGCGGGTGGTGCCGAGCTCCCGCCGGGTGGCTCATAACGCCGATGCGCTGGTGCACGTGCTCGGTCGGCTGGGGGCTGCGAGCCCGGAGCGCATCGCAGCGGATCCCCTGCGCGACGATCAACTGCGCGGATTGGACGCCGGTGACATGTGCGGGATCAACGGAGTCGAACGCGTTGGAGAACTGACCTTGCGCGGGACACGTGGGCGCGTCGTCGAAGACATTGACCGCACCGAGGTTGAACGCACCGCCGCGATCGGCGGCGGCGACGTTAGGCTAACCATCGACGCCGACTTGCAGCGCCGGACGCTCGAAATCCTCACCGAGGCGGTCGACAAAAGTGCCGACACTGATGATCCCGCCGGCGGTGCGTCGGCAGTCATACTCGACGTCGCCACGCGCGAGGTGCTCGCGCTGGTCAGCTACCCGGTTTACAGCTACGAGCACTACGGCGAAGACTACGCGTCTCTGGCGCGGGACAATCGCTGGCAGCCGTTGCGTTTTCGGGCGGTCGCGAACGGGTATCCGCCCGGGTCGACGTGCAAAGTGATTGCTCTGTACGGCGGACTGGCCGAGGGCGTGGTCGCCCGGGACACGCCGATTACATGCACCGGGCACT
Source organism: uncultured Planctomycetales bacterium (assembly GCA_964508075.1). Taxonomy (GTDB): domain Bacteria; phylum Planctomycetota; class Phycisphaerae; order UBA1845; family Fen-1342; genus JALSRY01. Next base: position 3,455 of record CAZDTB010000162.1, on the reverse strand, counting down.
TTCTCCCGGACCAGCCGGACAAATTCCGCTGCTGGATTTACAACCAGTACGGCCTGACGCACGGCCCGCAGGTCGCCGAAGACGCCGTCCGCAATTCCTGCAACATCTACTTCTACACTGTCGGCAGTCGCCTGGGCGTCGACCGACTGTGCCGGTGGTTCTCGGAATTCGGCCTGGGCCGTACGCAGGGAACCAGGCTGATCGAGGAGAGTTCCGGCATCGTGCCGACGTCGCGGTGGATTCTCGAAAACCGCCCGGACAATCCGAGCGTCGGGGCCGGCGACGCGCGGAACTATTCGATCGGCCAGGGCGAGGTACTGGCAACCCCCTTGCAGGCCGCCAATGTCGCCGCCGCGGTGGCGTCCGGCCGCTGGGAGCCGGTCAAGCTGGCGTGGGATGATGCCGGCAATCTGATTGGCGGTGAATTCGCCGACCCGATCGTCTTCGACGAGCAATACCTGCGTATCCTGCGTCGGGGGATGTGGCGGGTGGTCAACGAGCGCGGCGCGACGGCATACGGGGCCCGGATGACAAGTGGCGAATACGAGATGTGTGGCAAGACCGGCTCGGCCCAGACCTCCCGCCGCGTCGTCCGCAAGTGGTACCAGCTCGAGTGGCCGGATGGGCGCAGCGAAACCGTGGTCGCGTCTTCCAAACGTGAGGCTCTGGCCCGGTTTCCCGGGGAGAAGCCGCGAGTGATCGCCGACGGCATCGACCAGCTCTTTCCCCCGCGCGGCAGCAAGGACGAGCTGCCGTCGCACGCGTGGTTCATAGCCTACACGCAGTCGAAGGAGACGCCCCGCGGGGCCCCCCCGCGCGGGCGTTCGTACGCGATCAGTGTCATCATCGAGTACGGGGGCAGCGGTGGCAGGGTGGCCGGTCCGGTCGCCAAGGCGATCGCCGAGATGCTGGTGGAGGGGGGAGAATAGCGAATGGCGAATAGCGAATTGTTGGCGTCCGGGGATAATCAGCTCTGACGTCGATCGGAGAGTTGCCTCGCGGAACACGGAGCAGAAGGACAGTGGCGTCTCGGTTTCTTAATTCGCTATTCTTAATTCGCTATTCATGAAGCTTCCACGCGTCAACCTGACGCAGCTCGGCTGGGGGCTGGCAATCCCCGTGCTGGTTTTGTCGGCGTTCGGGATAGCGTCAATCCACGCCACCGACCGCTCGGCGGCCGAGGCGGTCGCGGTCGAGCAGCCGGGTCGTGTCGCGCCTGCCGAGCTGAACTGGATCGACGCGATTATCACCGCGATCGGTCCATTGACCCTTCGGCAAGCGCTCTACCTGGTGACCGGCATCGGGCTGCTGTTCGCGGTGCTGGTGCCCGGCTATCGTCGCATCGGACAGTACACGTTCTGGATCTATTGGCTGAACATCGTGATGTTGGCGCTGCTGCTGCTCGGCAAGTACGCGAGCCGCTACGGATTCGATCTGCCGTTTGTCTCGGAGCGCCGCGACGTGTGGCGGTGGCTGCAAGTCGGCCCCATGTCGATCCAGCCATCCGAGTTCATGAAAGTCGCGCTGGTGCTGGCATTGGCCTACTACCTGCGCTACCGCAAGTCATACCGCACGTGGCGCGGGTTGATTCCACCGTTTCTGCTGACCCTGCTCCCGATGCTGCTGATTCTGAAGCAGCCCGACCTCGGCACGCTGCTGATGCTGTTGCCGGTGCTGTTCGTGATGCTGTTCGTCGCCGGGGCCCGGCTGCGACACCTGGCGACGATCGTGCTACTGGGATGTGCGACGGTGCCGGCGTTCTATTTCTTCGGGATGGAGGACTACCAGCGCGAGCGCATCCAGGTTCTATTCAAACAGAACATCAAGGACAAAAGCTGGCACAACGATCAGGGCTATCAGCTCCGGCAAAGCCTGATCGCGCTCGGCACCGGCAGGCTGACCGGCGAGGGTTACGGCCAGGGAGCGTTCGTGCGCTACAACCTGCTGCCCGAGGAGCACAACGATTTCATCTTCGCCGTCATCGGAAACCAGTGGGGGCTGGTCGGCTGTGTGATCGTCATTATCGCGTACGTGGTCATCATCGTCTGCGGGCTCGAGGTAGCCATGCTCACCAACGATCCGTTCGGGCGCTTGCTCGCGGTCGGCGTCGTCGTCATGATCGTCGTCCAGGCGCTCCTCAACATCTGCATGAACCTGGGGCTCGCACCAATCACCGGGATGACCCTGCCGTTCGTCAGCGCCGGCGGCAGCAGCCTGTGGGCGAACTTCCTCGCGCTCGGGCTGCTGGTCAGCGTCGCCCAACGCCGCCCGATGTTGATCGCGCATCCGCCCTTCGAACACCAAGACGATTGAACCAGCAACTCGGCTGCGACATCAGGGGTAGACAGATCGCCCAAGCCGGCTACGATAAACGCCGTCGCGAAACGTACTTCACACAGACACCGCTCTGTCCGAGCCGCGCTATGAAGCCGCTCTTGATTCTGGCACCTTCACCGACGCGTTGGCAAGCGGCTGAGCACCTGCTGGGCCACGAACAGCAGCCCTGGCTGGATGACCTGCGCGTCCGGGTCTCAGAGGGGGTGGAGGGCGGGCAGGATGCGTTGGCGGTGGTTCCCGACGGTTCGCGTTATCTGGCCAGTGCGTGTATCCGACGCCGCCATGACGTCGGCGTGCTCGGCCACCTCTTCACGATCCCCGGGCAACGCCAATGCGGTCACGCCCGCTCGCTGATGCAGGCGCTGCTGTCATGGTTCGACATGAGCGGCGGAAAGTGGCTGTACCTGACCAGCCCACGCGAGGTGGCCGAAGGCGTCTTCGAGAAGTTCGGCTTCAAGGTACTGTACCGATCGGGAAACGAGAACGACAGTCGCGCAACTATGCTGCGGACGCCGGCGCACGTCGGTAACAGTCCGTTTGAAATGCTCAGTGGGCAGGTGGACATTCGTGTCGCCACACGCGCGGATTGGGCCCTGATGGTCGCGCTGCTGCAACATTACCACGGCTCCGACCCGCGCGTGGCGCTCGGAGAATCCGCCCTGGCGGCGGAGGCAACCGCGCTCGAGCTGATCACCCAGCAGCACCAGGGCACCTGTCACTTGATGGTCGCTTGGCGACAGAAACGCATCATCGGCTTCGGCAGCGTCGCAACCGACCAGACCAGCGAGCGCACCTACGCCATGCTCTTGCCGCACGACCAACCCCCGGAGGGTCTGCGTGAGGCGTTGGTGCATTTCGCCCGCGCGCGCGATTACCGGCAAGTGGATTTTCCGATGGAGGCGCTGGCCCGGGCCGGCGACGAAGCCTCATCCGTGGTTACAGAGGACCCGCCGCCACAGTAGTCCGGGTCATCGACTGGACGCCTTTCCTGATCAGAGCGTTGGGCGCAAGCGAGAGTGCTTGTCGGTGGAAGGCTCTGTCCGCGCAAAACCCCTCGCTGGCACTTAGCCCGCATTTCTCACGATGGTGAGAGAAGTGACGGTTTTCGCGGGGCGCTG
>CAZDTB010000161.1:0-9351 GCA_964508075.1 uncultured Planctomycetales bacterium | reverse complement strand
GCGTAGGAAGACGACCGGGTGCGACTTGGGCAGGCGTGAGTCGTGGGAGGTCAGGCGGCACGGCCACCCGGTACCATCGGGCGGTCGGGCGACAGATTACGGTCCGTGACGCAGTGGATATTGCGGCCGGGAACATCAGCGCCTTGACCGCCGGTCACCCCGAGACCGAAGCGCCTGTCCGAACGGCTGTCGGCCAGACCTACCATAGCCTCGGACAGTTCGACCTCGCCGTCGATCAACTCCGGCTGGCCCTGGAGATCCGCCGGCGGGAACTGGGCGCAGAACACCCGGACACTCTATCGGCCATGAGAGACCTGGGCGGCGTGCTCGGCGACCTGGGTCGCATGGACGAAGCGATCAGCATACTGCGTCAAGGCCTCACGGCGCAGCGGCGCATTCTGGGCTACACGCACCGCGACACCGTGAGTACATGCAACACGCTCGCCTGGTTCCTGTACGGGGATGGCCAAACGGCCGAGGCCGAACCGCTGTTCCGGGAGGCGCTTGACGGTTTCAGGATCAATGATGGCCCCGAGGCGCCGAGCACGTTCAAGGAGATGAGCAACCTTGCCGCCGTACTGATCGCGCAGGACAAGCTTGCCGAAGCCGAGCCGCTGGCCATTCAAGGGGCCGCCGGGCTGACGCGCATGCTGGGTGCTCGCCACCCCGACACGCTCTACGCCATGAGCATCCGCGCGTGGTACTTGCTCAGCGTCGGCCGGCTCGCCGAGGTCGAACCGCTGCTTCGCGGCGTCGTCCAGGACGCCACGGAGGTGTTGGGAGCGGATCATCCTCACCGGCTGTACTGGCTGGGCAGCCTGGCGTGGTGTCTGTTGAAGCGCGGTCAGCTGGAGGAGGCCGAGCGTCTGTTTACCGAGGCGCTCACGACGCAGCGGCGCGTGCTCCCCGACGGTCACGCCTACACGTTCGAATCCAGCGAGGGGCTGGCGCGGACGCTGATCGCGCGGGGCAGGTTCGACCAGGCCGAGCGCCTCGCCGCCGATTCGTACCACACGGCGCTGGCCCGCTACGGACCCGCTCATTCCATCACAACCGACGCCGCTGCGGTGCTGGCCGACCTGTACGACGCATTGGACGACCCGCAACAAGCGGCCGAATGGCGGGCGAAACTGCCCCGCGCCCAGGCCGAGGAGACACCCACCGGGGACGCGCCTTGAGGAGGTCGCTTTTCGCGGCTTTCCAGTTTCCGGCTGGTGGGTGGGCGCGACCGGCGGTTGTGGCCGAGGGGGACAGAAACCGAGCAGGCATCCACGGACTGCGTTGGCCGGCTGGCCTACTTGCGGCGCGGGTCGCTGAGCTTCGGCACCAGGTGGCCGTGGGCGTCGAAGAAGGTGAGCTGGTCACGTTCGAACACGGTCTTCTGGAAGCTGGCGTCGATCGGGATCTGGTAGTCGCCGGTGAAGCACGCCGTGCAGTAGTCGCCGTTGCGCGCGTTCACGCACGCCAACATACCTTCCAGCGACAGGTAGGCCAGCGAGTCTACGCCGAGGAACGCCCGGATCTCCTCCACCTCGCGCTCGTTGGCGATCAGCTCTTCCCGGCGGGGAAAGTCGATGCCGTAGTAGCACGGGTGACGAATCGGCGGGCTGGCGACGCGCAGGTGAATCTCCTTCGCGCCCGCGTTGCGAAGCGATTGCATCTTCCCCCGCGTTGTCGTGCCGCGGACGACCGAATCCTCCACCACCACCAGCCGCTTGCCGGCGATGCTGCCGCGGATCGGGTTGAGCTTCAGCCGCACGGTCAGATCACGAATGCTCTGGGTGGGCTGGATGAACGAGCGGCCGACGTAGTGGTTGGTGGTAAACCCGCGCCCGAGTGGTATGCTGGCCTCCTGGTGATATCCCAATGCCGCGCAGCGAGCGCAGTTCGGCACCGGGATGACCAGGTCCGCCTTGGCGGGGGCCTCGCGCGCCAGGGCGGCCCCCATCGCCCGGCGGGCGAGGTGCACACTCTCCCCGAAGACCTGGCTCGACGGGTCGGCAAAGTAGATCAGCTCGAAAATGCACTGCGCCCGCTGGCAACGCTCGCGCTCCATGTAGCGGCGGGACTGGATCCCGTTGCGCGAGAGTGTGACGATCTCGCCCGGCTCGACTTCGCGCACATAGTCCGCGTTGACCAGGTCGAAGGCGCAGGTCTCGCTGGCAACCACCCACGAATCGCTCATCCGTCCCAGGCACAGCGGACGATTTCCCGACGGGTCACGGGCCGCCTCGATCCAGTCCGGGTAAATCAACAGCAGGCAGTACGACCCGGTCAGATGGCGCAGCACGGCGGCCAGCGGGTCCGGCTGCTCGCGAAACTCCAAATCCGCGAGCATGTGCAGAATCACCTCGGTGTCAGACGTGGTCGTGAAGATCCGGCCCTGACGTTCGTACTCCTTGCGCAGCGCGACGGCGTTGACAAGGTTGCCGTTGTGGCACACCGCGGCCTGCCCCATCGCCGCGCTGACCAGCAGTGGCTGCACGTTCGTCTCACTGCACGAGCCGGTCGTGGAGTAGCGCACGTGCCCGATCGCGAGGGGGTTCTTCATCGCCCGCAGCCCCTCCTGACTAACGGCCTCGGTGACGAGTCCCATGCCGGCGACGCGGCGGATCAATTGCCCGTCGGCGCTGCAGATCCCGGCCGACTCCTGCCCGCGGTGCTGCTGGGCGTACAGCCCCAGGTAGGTCAGCTCGGCGGCATCGGGATGGTTGACGATTCCAAAGAGCCCACAATGATGGCGAATCGACGACACGTTCAACCTCGACTCTGCCGGGTCAGCCGTCCCGGCCGGCAAACGGGAAAGAAGCATCTTACCACATGCGTCAACACGCGCCATTGACCGCCCGCGCAACTCCCGGATAATGGCACCCAATCGAGCGCGGTTTCGTAATCCCCTGCCGAGAAAGATGCCGGTGCCGCCAGCCCCTCACACCGTCTGGAACTCCCCCGCGGCGACACGCGGGCGCGCCCGCCGAACGGCCTCCCCGGGCGTGTGGCTGATCCTGCTGCTGTGCCTGGGTTTTGCGTCAACGCCGCAGCAGCGGCCCGGCCCCCAGGACGAGCCGCTGCTGCCGGACATGATCAGCGAGCTGGACATCGGGCTGCGGGCGCGCTACGTGCGGCAATGGCGCGCGGACGACGGGACGTTCGTGCTGATGTTTTCAGGAGGATTTCGGCTGGAAATGGGTCGGCGGCAACTTTCGGCCCGCGACGCCGTCGTCTGGGTCACGCCGCAGCGCACCGAACCGGACGGACGCAAATACTACGAGCTGGTGGTTTATCTGTCCGGGGCGGCCAAGATTCGAGAGTTGGCGGGCACCATCATCGGCGACAACGCCCTGCTGGTGAGCAACCTGCGGACGTTTGGACGCGTCATCAAGCAGCACGACGCCCACTCACCGGAGGTCATGACCGAATCACCCCTGTATCAGCGCGCCTTGCGTGCGCGGGCACGGCGTGAGGCGGGGTACGTGGAGCCGTCCGCGGGGCAAGCCGGGATCGAAGTGACGCACCCCGACGCCGCCGGTCGCGAGGAGTCGCGCCCCCAGTGGACCCTGCGTTGGCGGCTGGCGAAGGTGGATTCGGCGGAGACGGCCGACGGGGAGATTGTGCAGGTGGCGACGGGCGGGGTTTACTTCTCGCGGACCGGCAGCCCGGATTCGCCGGCGCTCGAGATCCTGGCTGACAACGCGGTCATTTTCCCCGCGCCGGGCGCGGTGGAGGCGATTCTCGGGACCGAGCTTGAGGGTGAGGCGCGCGAAGCGGTCACCGATGGGGATGCGACCGAGGAGGCAGACGAGGGACCCCCGCCGGGCGGTCGCCGCGGTCAAGAGCAGGCCGACGCCGACCTCGCGAGCGCCCTCGGCACACAAGCAAGGATCGCGAAACGGATTGACGCGGTCTACCTCGAAGGCGACGTAATGCTCTCGCTGGGCGACCGCTTCGTCCGCGCCAGCCGACTGTACTACGACTTCGAGCGCAGCCGGGCGCTGATCCTCGACGCCGTCTTCCGAGCCGACATTCCCGAGCGGGGCATCCCGCTATACGTGCGGGCGGACGAGGTTCGGCAGCTTTCAGAACGCGAGTTCTCCGCGCGCCACGCGCGCGTCAGCACCAGCGAGTTCTATACGCCGCACTATCACATCGGGGCCGAGAAAGTCTACATCCGCGACCGCACGCCGCGCGATGCTTCCGGTGAGCCGGCCGCGACGGTCACCGGCGCGTACGAGCTGCGCAACACGACGCTCAACGTGGGTGGCGTTCCGCTCGCGTGGTGGCCCTACAGCAAGGGTGATTTCAAAACGAGCGAGACGCTGATCCGTCGTTTCCGTACCTCCTACAGCGACGACAACGGGATCGAGGTCGAGACGGCGTGGTATCTGTTCAACCTGCTGGGTACGCGGCCGCCCAAGGGGTTCGACGCCACGTTCCGGCTCGATTACCTGTCGCGACGGGGCCCGGCGGTCGGCGTCGATACCGACTACCAGCGTGAGGATTACTTCGGCCTGGCCCGCAATTACTACATCTACGACGAGGGCGAGGACAACCTCGGCCCGCTGCGCGACAACACCCCCGACGACCAGAGCCGCGGGCGCATCCTCTGGCGGCACCGGCACTACCTGCCCAACGACTGGGAGGCCACGCACGAAATCTCCTATGCCAGCGACCCCGGCTTCCTCGAAGAGTACGAGAAGTCCGAGTGGTTCGAGGGCAAGGAGCAGGAGACCGTCCTTTACCTCAAACGGGCCCGCGACACCGAGGCGATCACGATCCTCGGCAACTGGCGGCTGCTCGACTTCGTCACCCAGACCGAGCACCTGCCCGACGTAACCTACCGCCGCATCGGCGACACCTGGCTCAGCCCGCTGGTGCTGTACCACGAGTCGCGCGCGGGCGCGGTGCGCTATCGCCCGGACGACCGACGCTTCCTCAACGAATGGCCCTTCCGGAACGACCGGCCCACGGACGTCACGCTGCGAACGGGCCTCCGCGAGGAGGCCGAGCTGCCGTTCAAGCTGCCCGGCCTGAACATCGTCCCCTTCGCCTCCGGTCGGGCCGACTATTGGGACGGCCAGCCGCTGGGCAACGGTGGGCTCTGGCGCGGATTCGGGCTGTACGGCGTTCGCGGCGGGGCATACCTGGCCCGCGTGTATGACGATATCCAGTCGGAACTGTTCGACATCGACCGCATTCGTCACATCATTCAGCCGCACTTCCTCGCCTGGTGGGCGCACAGCAACACTCGCAGCACGATGATCACGCCGTTCGACGAGGGCATCGAGACGATCGACGACTTCTACGGCTTCGCGGGCGGCGTGCGGCAGGTCTGGCAGACCAAGCGCGGGGCGGAGGAGCAGCAGCGCACAGTCGATCTGCTCACGCTGAATCTCGAGGCGGGCTTCTTCGGCGATCGGCAGGACGAGCCCTCCAACGGCTACGCCAACCCGATCCGCCCCGAAGACAGCCGCACGCGGAACTACGTCGCCGGCGATCTGATCTACCGCATGAGCGACACCACCAGCCTGCTCTACGACTTCAACATCGACGCGAACGATTGGAGCTTCGACCGGCATAATGTCTCGCTCGCGATCGAGCGGCTGCCACGACTGGCGTACATCTTCGGCTGGCGCCACGCCGGCGACATCGACCTCGACCTGCTGGGTGGCGGCTTCAACTACCGGCTCAACGAAAAGCACATCTCCGCCTGCCGCATCTGGTACGACGTCGAACGCGGCAACCTGGGCGAGATGGCCATCTCATACATCCGCAAGCTCCCGCGCTGGTACTTCGCGGTCAACTTCGAGATCGACGAGGTCTTCGACGACGTCAAGATCACGGTCTCGCTCTGGCCCGAGGGCATCCCCGAATGGACCCTCGGCTCCCGCCGCTTCACCGGCCTGAGCACCACCACCGGGATCAAGCCGTAACGAGCGAAGGGGCCGAGGATCCGAGGATTCAAGGATTCAAGGATTCAAGGATTCAAGGGCTCAAGGGTTCAAGGATTCAGGGATTCGGGTGGGACATCGACCAGCAGCCAGTGGGCGTAGCGGCCGGGCCCCGCACCGGCCGAATCCTGTAGCGGCCGGCGGCTCGCCGGCCGGGGCAAAGAGGATCTTTGCCCCACCGGTAGCGGCCGGGCCCCGCACCGGCCGACCGTAGCGTCGGGTCTCCGTGCCCGACGTAGCGCCCGGGCCCCGCACCGCCCGACACTCCCAGGGGACGGGCCGACACTCCTGGAAGACCGGCCTCCGGCCGGTCAATGTGTGGCACCGGCATCCTGCCGGTGTGACCGTAGCGCCGGGGCTCTGTCCCGCCCGTCGAACTTGCGGAGCGCTCGCATACCTCATTAACCTTCCCAACAACATGATCGAGCAGCCGATCAACGCTGATACACGCCACCGCCAGCCACCGCGGATTATTCACGTTCCCCCTCCCAAGGGTCTGTTCATCACACCGGGCCTAATCGCGATCATCGCCATTGTGCTCCTTGCGTTGGGGCTCGTTACCCTGTGCCTGGGGATGGCGATGCATTTCTGGTTACTCTGGGTAGGCCCTCCGGCGATGCTGGGCGCCGGGGTTCTGGTTTGGTGGGGCACGCGTTACGAACAGCGATACAAACATCGGCGGCGCGTGTACGTGGAGAGTGTACGGGATCGCGGTGAGGATTCGGTTGCCGTCGATATCGCCGCTAACTGGAAAGGTCGCGGAAGGGGCGTATCGAACGAGGACGTCAAAGCCGTTATCGCGAGCACTTCAGCGGGGAACCCGGTATGCGCACATTTGGTCTGTCTGGGAACCATCGACGTACCCGAAGTGGGGCAGGTGTTCTTCGAGCCGGAGATCATCGCGCCCACGCGCTACATCGGGTGGCAACTGATCTTCGTTCCGATTGCCGCCCTCGTGATCATCATCTGGTTCCTCCAGGCGATCGACGTGATCCACCTGCGTCGCGTGCCGCTGACCCACTACGCTTATGTCCTGATGCTGGGCGTGGGAGCCGGCATCGCGTGGTTCCGGCGGACCGTCCTGCGACCCACGTACATCCGCATGGCTTCCGGCGTCATCCAGATCCTCGAATACCGCTTCAGAAAGGGCAACCCGACCATCCGCAGCTACCCGATGGACGGCGATACCCTGGCGATCCTGCGCGGCAAAGTTACCGAGAAGAAGCAGGGCAATCTCAGGCTGACCCTCATGCGCGGCGAACAACAAGACACGATCGAAGTCTCGCGCATCCGTGACCGCGAGACCGCCGCCCAACGCGTCTGGCACGCCCTGCTCTCCACCGCCCCGACGCCGCCGTTGAGCGACGAGGAGCTGGTGGGATAAAAACGCCGTGCTTGGATAATGGCGATCGGCTGGCGATATGCCGTAAACATCAGGTATGAGTGAGACCCACCCAACCCGAACGCTGCCGGAGATCATCTTCGTCCCGCCACCCGACAAGCCGGCGATACCCCGGAAACGCATCGCCGGAATCCTGATGTGGGCCGCTGGCGTCAGCATCGTGATGCTGATCGTGATCCTGATAACCGGCATGATTCGGGTCTACGTGTGGGCGATCATGTGGGTGGCATTTTTCGCCGCGCTGATCACGACCCTCGGGCTGATCTCCTGGCGCACAAACGCGAAGCTCCGAGCCGCCCGGCGATCATTCCTCGAAAAGCACCCGAATGCTGGCGCCGACCCGCGAACAGCGGCGCTGCTCAGCACCTGGAAGGTGCCCGACCGTATGCCGAAGCTGGACGACGTGCGGGCGGCGTTGGCTGCCCACGAAGGTGAGCCGCACGCGCGGAGTGCGCAGATCGTCTGCTTCGGACAGGCCGACGTTCCGGAAGTCGGTCAGTTGCACTTCGAGCCGGAGATCATTACGCCGACCGGGGCGATCTGGCGCCAGTTGATCTGGCTGGTGGTCGCCGGCCTGTTGGTTGCCCTGTTGCTGTTGGACTACCTGCACGTGCTGCCGCCGTGGGTGCCCGGCATCCGGCATTTCTTCGGCGGCTTCGCGTACTTCCTGGTCGCGGGCGTGATCGCCTTGGCGGTGTGGGTCTGGCGGGGAATGATCCGCCCGACGTACGTTCGCATGGCGCCCGGCGTCATCCAGGTGCTGGAGTACCGCTACTCCAAGTCCAAGCCGACCATCCGCAGCTACCCGATGGAGCCCGGCACGCTGGCGATCTTCACCCGCATCCGCAAACACCTGATCCTGACACTGGCGCGCGGCGAGAGCAAGGACATGCTCCTGTTCTCCCGCATGCAGCAGCCCGAGTGCAAGATCGAACGCGCCTGGCAGGCCCTGCTCTCGACCGCCCCGACGCCGCCGCTGAGTGATGAGGAGCTGGTCGGATAGGGCACTGGTTGATGCCCGTCGACAACTCCCGGCCGGCAACAAGACCTGAGGATCCGCAGGCTTCCGTCCGGGCGGCGCCGCGCGGACTCAAGCCCGCGGCTCTTCAGGAGACGAGCGGGCGGGTGGCCCACCCCAACGGGGTGGGGGCGCGATTTGCAGAACAGGTGGTTGTCCCCGAATGGCACGTCCCCGAACGCACTCAGAATTGCACTACGTTCTTGTTTGTTGAAAACCCTTGTTCAATTGAGCAAGTCCTTTCACGCGTTCGATCACTACCTTCGTCGGCCGAGGAGCGGCAAGGTGATGGCTGCCATCAGCCATGCCCCTGGCTCGGGAATCACCCCGAAGCGGAAGTAGTCCCACGCGGCCAGACTCGTATTGCTGGTGATGTCCCCGAAGCCGACGCGCGGGGAGAAGAATCCCTCGAAGAACACGCCCTCGATGGCCAGATCGCCGTCGATATACAGCTCGTAGCTGCGCATGTCGCTCGAGCGCATCTCGTACTCGTGATAGACGTGCGGTTCGAGCTCCACGTCCACAGTGGGCTCATAGAAGCTCTGGAGGCTATCCTCGTCGAAGAGAAACGTGACCGTCCAAAGATCGTCCGATATCACGTAGACGCCTGGATCCTCCCGATTAGGAACTGCCTCATGAACGTTCAGCCTCCAGCTCATGATGAACGTCTCGCCCGGTTCGGGATCGAGGCCCTCATCGAAGTAGATCGTGTAGTTGTCGTTGCTGCCCACGATACCACGAGAGTCGATGAAGAAACTGCCATCCTCCAACCAGCGCTGCACCGGGGGATCGGTGGTGTGCCGCTCCCAGGCCTCGTTCTCGGGGAAGTCGTTGCCCTCGTAAGCGTACCAATACGGCTCGGCGGTGGCCGAGGCCGTGAACGCGCACAGGGCGGAAATCGAAACCAGCGAGATTTGTGAGCGAGTCGTCATCGGTCGTCTCCTTCGGCGTGGTCAAACTCTCCCCGTCGGCGTGCGCCGCCG
>CAZDTB010000160.1:0-9383 GCA_964508075.1 uncultured Planctomycetales bacterium | reverse complement strand
GGCAATGAACACGTTCAACCCGGGCGGCCCCATGAAAAAGTGCTTAACATAGGCGCTGCCGTTGATGCGCAAGCCGTTCACCACGATCATCCCGAACGAGCTGATTGCCAAGGCTCCGGTCACCCACAGGTTGCCGGTTGACGTCCCGCCCAGCACGTGCCCGCCGCCGATGAACGGCGTCCAGTCGGCCAGCGGGATCATTCCCAACACGTTGCAGGTCAGGACGAAGAAGAACGCGGACCAGATGTAGGGAATGAAACGGTCCGTGTACGGGCCGAGCGCGGGTTCGGCCACGTGCGTCCGCAGCGCCTGACAGAGCCCCTCGATCGCGTTGCCCCAGCTACGGGGCACCAGCCGGCCAATCTCGTCGGTACCCGCACGCTGCCGCACGAAGCGCGGGATGAACAAGATCAACAGCCCGGCGGCGATGAGCTGCATGATGATGTGGTTGCTCAGCAGCGTGAATCCGCCGAACCCGTCCGGCCCGAACTGAATGATCGGGTGCTGAACCACGTGCGTCAGCGGGTTGAGCTCCGCAAGCATCAAGCCCATCATCAAGCGTCCCTCGCGGCTTGCCTCAGGAGCCCCACCAGGCTGAATACGTCAACACCCAGGATCACCAGTTGTGAGATGCCGACCCACAGCAACAGCGGCACGTTCGAAAAAGCTCCCGTCACGACCGCCGCGATCGCCAGGCCTAGCGTCACGGCGAATCGCACGCCAAGACCGGCCAGAATCCCCATGGGATGCTCGCGCGGCGGTCTGCTCAAAAACGCGATCGTAGGAATGGTACCGATCCAACCGCCGACGAGGCTGATCGCAATCCCAGCCAGCATCGCCCTCACACCCGCCCCGCCTGCCTGCACGACGGTGGGCCAATAGCCGGCCAGGCCCAGCACCGCCGCCGTCGCGGTGGAGATCAGCGCGATCCGCAGAAAGATGGCCGGCGGCCGGATGCTAGCGGGGTTGGGTTGTGTCATCACCCTGGTCAGCCTCGTCACCTTTTCCGCCGGTGCCGCCCTGCTTCATCAGAGCCAGCGCTTGCCGGATGAAGTTGTATGAACCGCCGACGATTCCCAGAATCGCGCCGATAATCACGCCTTTGGGGCCGGTGCCGAACTGGTGGTCCACCCACAGGCCTACCAGCGTCAGGCCCACGATGGCCGCGGCCAGCTCAAGGCCCATGCCCGAATATCGGGTCAACCCCGGCCAATTCGTCGGCTCTCTCTTCAAAGCCACTATGCCCCTCGGGTCTCACGTCGACGTCCAACCGCACGCCAGTCCCGCGGCTCGGCAGACACCTCCAGGCTCGCCGTAAACCGGCCGCACAACGGTGGATACGCAAAGCCGAACCACTCCCAGGCGCGGCGGCATCCTAGCGCACGGCACTACGGTGCGTCAAGCACGCCGGCGTGGCGAGCGCCGCTCCAACCGGTCCGCCCCGCGCGGCCCTGACAACCCCCATATCGGCGTATTTTAGGACGTTGCCGAAGCCCGGCCACGACGGATTATTCGCGGCCCGCAGCGCCCCGGCCGAGTTGACCGCAGCGCCCGCTGGCAGATAATCAGCAGTTCCTCGCCCAGACCGGGCGAGCCACCACCATCCGTGAGGGTTTCGCATGCAAGATATCACCGAACACGTGGTCGAGCTGATCAAGTCGGCCTCTACCGACCTCTCACAGGACGTCGAGAAGGCCCTCAGCGAGGCCTGCAAGCGTGAGGCACCAGGCTCGGCGGCCCTCGGAGCACTCGAAACCATCCTCCAGAGCGTCAGGATGTCGCGCGAGACCGGGCGGCCCATCTGCCAGGACACCGGCACGCCGATCTTCTACGTCTGGCACCCCGAAGGGGTCTCCCAGCGCAAGATCCGCGAGCAGGTTCTGAGCGCCTTGCGGATCGGCACCGAAAAGGCCTATCTGCGCCCCAACGCGATGGAGGCGCTCTCCGGGAAAAACTCGGGCGACAACACCGGCGTCGACTTCCCCACCATCCACTTCGAGGAGTGGGAGCACGACTATCTCAGGATCGGCCTGATGCTCAAGGGCGGCGGCTGCGAGAATTGCGGCCGTCAGTACATGATCCCCTCCCCCGAGTTCCCCGCTTCACGCGACCTCAGGGGCGTCCGCAAGGCCGTCCTCGACGCCGCCTGCAAAGCTCAGGGGCTCGGCTGCGCCCCGGGAATCCTCGGCGTCGGCATCGGCGGCGACCGCGGCACCTCTATGATCAAGGCCAAGGAGCAACTGCTGCGCCCGCTCGACGACACCAACCCCAACCCCGAGCTCGACGCGCTGGAGAAGCAGCTCCACCGCGAGATTAACGAGCTCAACATCGGCCCGATGGGCTTCGGCGGCAGGACCACCGCGCTGGGCGTCAAGATGGCGGAGCTGCACCGTGTGCCCGCGTGCTTCTTTGTCTCGATCGCCTACATGTGCTGGGCCGATCGACGGAAGACTATGACGATCAAAAATGGGAACGTGGAGATCAAGGCACCCTAGGAAAGCAACAAGGTGACAAAGTAACAAAGCGTAGCTGCCTCGCTGCCAAGCGAATAAGCTCCGAGCCCGCCGCCTTGTCACTTTCTTACCTTGTCACTTTGTCACCTTGTTACCTTGTGCCCCAACGCCAGGGAGACACAGAGATGGCCATCAAGCTGAATGTTCCAATCTCCGAAGACCAGATCCGTTCGCTCAAGGTCGGAGACTCCGTCCTGCTCAACGGCGTGGTCTTCACCGCCCGCGACACGGCCCACAAATACATGATGGACAACTTCATCAGCGGCCCGTGCCCCAACTCCGAGAAGGAGATGTACGAGATCCTCAAGAAGGGCCTCGCCGGCGGAGCGATCTACCACTGCGGCCCGGTCGTAAAGAAACGCGACGACGGCAAGTACGAGTTCGTCGCCGCCGGGCCCACCACCAGCATCCGCGAGGAGCCCTACCAGGCCGACGTGATCGGCCACTTCGGCGTGCGGGCCGTGATCGGCAAGGGCGGCATGCGCGACAAGACGCTCGACGGCTGCAGAAAGCACGGCGCGGTGTACCTGCACGCCATCGGCGGCGCCGCCACGCTCATCGCCGAGAGCTGCAAGGAGGTGGTCAACGTCCACAAGCTGGACTTCGGCGTGCCCGAGGCCTTCTGGGAAGTCCGCGTCGAAGACTTCCCCGCCGTCGTCACGATGGATTCGCACGGCAACAGCCTGCACGAGAAGGTGCAAGCGGAATCCGAGCAGAAGCTGCAAGAACTGCTGGCAGGTTAGGACCCAACGATGCGAATGCCCAATCAGAGCCCTGAGCGCAAGCGAGGGGTCCGATCCGAGAGCCGAACCCGAAGCAGCAGCGAGGGCCCAATCCGAGCCCAAGCGAGGGCTCCGATCTTGCACTAAACGTCATTCCGAGAGAGGCCGCCGGACGTGGCCGACCGAGGAATCTGCCCCCCATTTGTCGCGGCCAGATTCCTCGCTTCGCTCGGAATGACGATCTTTGCGCCACGGTCGAGTAGTCTGGCCGACAGGAAGCCGCGCTGGCTCGAAAGCAAGTTCGTGCAGTATCCTGTCACGTATCGGTGGCACGCGTTGCGTTATCTCGCAGGGCGGCGCGCAGACATGAGCGACTATTACTCCGAACAACTCTTCGCTGAGCGCTTGCGCAAGTGCTACGAGATCGCGCCGCCGCGCGTCAGGCAGTACCTTGATGCGGAGATCCAGCACGTCGCGGGCCGCATTCGGCCGGGCGACACGGTACTCGAGCTCGGCTGCGGCTACGGTCGCGTCATGGAGAAGCTGCCTGCCAGGGCCGGGCTGCTGGTCGGCATCGACACGTCGCGGTCCAGCCTGCAGCTCGGCCGAACGCTGCTGAGTAAGTCGTCGAACTGCCGGCTGCTGCGCATGGATGCAATCTCGCTCGGCTTTTGCGACCAGGTCTTCGACGTCGTGTTCTGCATCCAGAACGGGATTTCCGCCTTCAAGGTCGATCAACGCAAGCTGATCGCTGAGGCCGTGCGCGTCACGCGCCCCGGCGGGCGCGTTCTTTTCTCAAGCTACTCGGCGAACTTCTGGGAACAGCGGCTCGAATGGTTCCAGCTCCAGGCTGACCACGGCCTGCTCGGCGAGATCGACGACGCGGCCACCCGCGACGGCGTGATTGTCTGCAAGGACGGCTTCAAAGCCACGACAATCGGCCCGGATGAATTCGTGGCGTTGACGTCCGGACTGAATGTCCACGCGCGAATCGAGGAGGTCGACCGGTCGAGCATCTTCTATGAGATCGTCGCATGAAGCGGCCGCCCGAGCACGCTACCCTCGCGTCGTGTCTTGGCTTAGAGTAGTGGTCGATCAGTGGCACGGGCAGGTTATGCGTATGGGCGAGGATCTAGCTGCACTCGAAGCCGGTTACGCGCCGAGTTATGAGCTGACGCGGCAAGCGGGGTTGCAGGCACTCAACTGCGGGTATCTGCGCGACCCGGACGATTCCTTCTATCGCCACCAGCAGAATCTGATCTGGCGGCTGCTCGAAGACACGCCGATCGACCCCCACTCGGTCGTGCTCGACGTGGGCTGCGGGATCGGCGGGCCGCTTTCGTGGGTCTTCGAGCGCCATCAACCCCGCCTGGCCATCGGGGTGGAGTACTGCGGATCGTGTGTGCGGACGGCGACGGAGCTGTGGGCGGATCGCAGCCCACGGCCGCATTTCGTACAGGGTGACGCCCACTGCCTGCCCATCGAGAGCGGCAGCGTCGACGTGATTCTGAATTGCGAATCGGCCCTGCACTATCGCGACAAGGACGCGTTTCTGCGCGAGTGTCGGCGGGTGCTCAGGCCGGGTGGTCACCTCTGCCTGGGCGACATCACCAACCGCCGCCCACGCTTCTGGGCCATGCTGACGCGTCGCGCCCGGCGGCCGATCTTCCTGTGGACGGCAGAGCAGTACCGGGCGTCACTCGCCGCCCACGGGTTCGAGGTCCTCAGGCACGAAGAGGCGTCAAAGCCGATCTCGGCCGCGATGCGCGCCGGGTTGGCAGAGATCCCCGCCGCGCGGTTCGCGGGCGTGCCCGGCATTCGCAAACGTCTGCTTTTTCTAGGTCTGCTGCAAATGCTCCTGCGCCGTCGAGCGCTGACGTATGACCTGTTCTGCGCCCGGGCGCGCTGAGATCACGCCGACCCGGAAGACGGTGCGTCCGACTCCGTCGGGCTGCTGATTCGGCCGTCGAGCATGTGCAGGATGCGTCCGGCCCGTTCAGCGATGTGCTGATCGTGCGTGACGACAATCAGCGTGGTGCGCGCGTCACGCTGTAGCTCGCCGAGCAGGTCGAGCAGCAGCTCACCATTCTTGGAATCAAGTGCTCCCGTCGGCTCGTCGGCCAGAAGGATGCGCGGCTCGTTGGCCAGCGCGCGGGCGATCGCGACGCGCTGGCGCTCGCCGCC
The DNA here is from genome assembly GCA_964508075.1 of uncultured Planctomycetales bacterium. Taxonomy (GTDB): domain Bacteria; phylum Planctomycetota; class Phycisphaerae; order UBA1845; family Fen-1342; genus JALSRY01. Next base: position 3,964 of record CAZDTB010000160.1, on the reverse strand, counting down.
CGAAAGAACCGTCGGCCGGGCGTGCGCCCGAGCGGTCAGTCCCACGCGGTCCACCAACTCGCGGGCCCGCCGAAGTCGTTCGCGGGGCGACCGATCCGTCCCGAACATCGGAACCTGCACGTTCTCCAGCGCCGTCAGGTCCGGCAGCAGGTTGTGCAACTGGAAAACGAGCCCGACCACCGTGCGACGAAACGTGTCGATCTCCGTCTCCGACGTTTCCGTCAGCGCATGACCTGCAACGTCCAACCTGCCGGCGTCGGGTCGCTCGATCGCCGAGAACAGGTGCAGCAGTGTCGTCTTCCCGCAACCAGAGGGACCACAGATCGCCACGAACTCGCCGGCCGCAACGTCGAGATCGACGTCGTCGACGGCGTGCACACGCCCCCCTTCGTAGTGCTTCACGAGGCCGCGCGCGCGGATGCCGACCGGGTTGTTCGTGGCGGTCTCACTCATGGCGCAGCGCCTCCGCCGGTGAGATGCGGGCCGCCCGCCAGGCGGGAATCAGTGCCCCCAGCACGCTGAGCACGACCGCGACCGTCAGCGCGATCAGGAACGGTTCGACGGTCACGACCGGTTGGAGGAATTGCTCCGCAACCGGCAGCGTCGCCGACAGCTTCGCCAGCCCGATGCCCGCCGGACAACCGATCACCGCGGCGATCACGCCCACGCCAGCGGCTTCGAGAATGATCGTTACCACAATTCGCTGTCGCGGCCAGCCCACGGCCCGGAGCACGCCAATCTCGCGCGTTCGCTCGAGCACGGACATCCACATCGTGTTTGCAACGATGATGCTTCCGATGACGATCGCGATGAACGACACCGCCCAGATCATGCTGTCCGCGATCACCAGTCCCTGATCAGCCTTGCTGTACTCGGCCGCCTCGCCGATCGAGACCATCTCCGGATAGCGCCGCTCAATCTCCTGGGACACCGCCGCAATGTCAAAGGCGTCGCGCACGTGCACTTGAAAGAGCGTGACCTGGCCGTCCTTGAGCGCGAGCTGCTGCAGCCGCGGCAGCGTCATCACCAGCGCGCCGTCAATGAACACGGAGTCGGTTCGGAAGACCCCCACAATCTGGTACGGCTGCTCCAGGATCTCGACCGTGTCGCCCACGTCCTTCTCGAGCACGTACTTGGCCGCGAGCCAACCCAGCAGTACCTCGTCGTCGTTTTCCGGGTAGCGTCCGCGCAGCAGGGCGTCGGGATCAACCCCCATGTCCGCCCCACTCAGCCCGAGCAGCAGGCAGAACGGTGCTTCCCGGGTCCGCACGACGTGCCAGAGCGTGCCGATCGCCCGCTCAACGCCCGGCACCGCCAGCAGCTTCTCGCGCGTCTCGACTTCGTCGAGCACGCTGAGCAGGTCGGCCGCGACATTCGCCTGGAAGATGAGCAGGTCGGTGCCGCCGATGTGGATGGTCTGCTCGACGGAGTCCCACAAGCCGTGAACGATCGTCGAGAACGCCACGATCGCCACCACGCCGGCCGCCACGCCGATCGCCGTCAGCGCCGTGCGCACGGGTCGGCGGTACAGGTTGCGCGTGGTCATCCGCGTCAGCGTGAGTGCCGAGCCACCGGAATCCATCGCGGCATCTTAGCAGATTGCCAGACGTCCCGCGCGGCCGCGCGGGAGCCCTTGCGCGCGGTGTGGTCTACGGTTGATTGCACTCGGCATACGCCGACAGGAGCAAGGCCAGGTCGGCCAGGTCGACGTCGCCGTCGCCTTCGAAGAGCGGCTCGAAATCGCCTTGCAGCCTGGTGCAGCCGGTGGTGCATCCATAGTTGCTGAGCAGCACAGCCAGGTCGCCCAGGCCGACGAGGCAGTCGCAATCGACGTTGAACCACTCGCATTCGGGCGACAAGTTGGGGTCATTCGGACCGCACGGTCCGTACAGTTCGAAATAGAACTGCAGGAACGGCCCGCTGCCGAACCAGTAGGTGCCTTCGTAATACGGTTCGATGTCGTTGGCGTCGAAGTTGTCCCACCCCTCGTTCCAGAGCGAGTTAACGAACAAGTCAAACGCGTCCTCGGCACCGGGGGCCGTGGCCGGCACGTCGTTGGCATCGTAGTCGCAGACGCCGGGGCCGTGCTCAGCGCCGGGCGTTCGCACGCTGAAAAACTGCGCATAGCCCCAGTCCACCAGCCCGTCGCCGTCCAAATCGCTCCCGTCCAGCACGAACGAGCCGCCGATGTCGACATTCCAGATGTACCCCCAATACTCGTCTGGCGGATACGTGGAAGCCGGCAGGTTGTCGATCAGGAACGCCGCGACCAGTCGCCGGCCGGCGCTATCCCAGCCGTTTTCCTCAGCGTAGATCGCGATGATCGCGTACAGGTCACCGTCGGCGGCCTGTGAGTTGGTGAACTGGGCAAACCCAAATCCCCCAACGCACGCGGGGCCTTCGATATCCCCCCAGTCGAGTCCCATCTCGCCGGCGGCGCCGTCGGCGCCCCAGAAATAGGGAACGTCCTCGCACGCATAGGACCAGATGGCGGGGCCGTAGCGCGTGTTTTGGTGCGCGGGCGTGATCTTCCCGGTCAGCATGTCGTACCCAAGGTACTCCACGCCGCTGACGGGCAGGATTTCCGGCCCGGCGAGCGCCGGTGCAACGATGAGTCCGATAATACAAGTAGGAACCAAGCGTTTCATGATGCGACCTCCCTGTGAAAGATGCCTCGCGATGCGTACCGTGTATGCACGACATGACCGGGTACGCCGTCGCGTCCGACTGCGCCCGCATCTTTCCCCACCCCAAGTACAGCAATCCTATTGTATCCCCGCCGAATCGGGCTTTCCCCGTTTTTTTATGGCACGTAGAAAAACCGATCAGGGTCCGATGCCGTAGTTCGCCAGCAGGGCTCCGAGGTCGGCCACGTCGATGCAGCCGTTGCCGTCCAGGTCGGCCGCCGGGAAATAGTCCGGATCCCCGAGGCACGAGCCGTACGCGCTCAACAAAGCGGCCAGGTCGGACAGGTCCACGTCCGCGTCGAGGTCCAGGTCGCCGACCAGGCACTCGTCATGGTAGGCGATGCGGATGCTGTCGATTGCCGCCATGCAGGCATTCGGATAGGTCTGCCCGTCGCAGCCACACACCGGGTCCCAGAGCCAGCAGCAATTCTCCGGCCGCGGCACACAAACACCAATCTCAGCGGCGCAGCCGTCGAAGAAGCAGTAGTGATCCTCGGTGCAGTCCTCGTCAAACGAGCACCAAGTCGTGGGACCCCAGGGAGCGTGCAGCGGGCCATACGCCATGCCCGCCTGCTCGTCCCAATTCTCAATGAACGTGTAGTACTCGGGCGGCGGACCTTCGCGCCGGGTCACCAACACCCAACTGACGTCTTCTGCCACCCACGGCTCGCCCGGCGGCACGTGATCGTAGCTGAAGGTGAAGAGCTCGATCGCGCATGCCGGGTCGTCGGTCCACCAGCGCAGGCGTCCCGGCGTGAGGCTGTAGCATGGTCCGTACGAGTACTCCCCGTGAAAGGCAAGCAGACCACAGGCGTGGCCCATACCCTGATCGTCGATCACGAAGTCCCAGCCGGGCGGGACGGTCACATTGAGGTAGTTGCCCGGGTCCAGGTCGTTGGTGCCGACCGTGAACTCCATCATTGGGTAGCTGACCGCATCGACCTCATAGGCATATTGCCCGGGACCACACCATCCGCCTTGCGTGCACAAACAGCGGACCAACGGAGCGTCGGCCCACGCCGGCCAGGAGAGATTGATCAGAATCGCCGACACGGTCATCAACAGGAAGCTCTTCATGACTTGCTCCTCTCATCGTATGCGCCCACGCCCCCTGCGGCCCTTGCTTCCGAGATGCAAACACCCACCAACGATCAGAACGACGCGCACCGGGCGATTCGCGCTGCACGGACGCGCCCGGTGGCGCCGCCCCCGTGTTCGGACTTCCTAGTGTAGTGTCTCACAAATACGATACCGTGGTGGGGCAGGCCTCCGTGCCT
>CAZDTB010000159.1:0-9434 GCA_964508075.1 uncultured Planctomycetales bacterium | reverse complement strand
TCCAGACCCTGATGGCACCCCGTCAGGCACAGTAACAGGGGCACGAGCACCGCTGAGACACCGCGAATTCTCATTTCGATTCCTCCTCTGACGGGGTCGACTCGCTGCCGGGAATGCCGCGATCAGCCGGCCCGGGATGATCAATCCCCTCGGGCACCAGCCCCGGCGAAAGCCAGACCTTGTGGCGAATCATGTCCGGATACCGACGAATGAGCGAGCCCGGCTCGGCCTCCCGAGCCGCCTTCTCCAGGTTCTGCAGGCCGAACTCGATCATGCCGGCGTGCACCTCCAGATACCCGAGCAGGAAGCGAAGCTGGGAATCCTCTCTTCGGTCGAGCTGCTTCATGAGGTCGGCGCGGCGGATGTCGACGATTTCGCCCCCGCCCATCAACGCCTGCAGATCGACCTGGAAGCGTGCCAGCTCGGGGAAGCGCTCGAGGCCGTTGGTCAGGCTGGCTGCGGCCGAGACGTACTCCCCCGCCGCCAGCAGCGCATGCCCCTTTCCGATCAACGGCAGCGGATTGGCCGGATCGAGGATGCGGACGCGCTCGTAGTGTCGGACCGCGTCGTAGTAGCGCCCCAGCGCCATCGCGGTTTCGGCCTTGCCCAGCTCGTCGTTGAGCAGGGTGGTGCTCTGGCCGACGAATGTTTGCAGCGGCGCCTCGAACACGCGGATCAGGAATTCTTCGGCGGCCGCCACGGCGCGGGTCTCCCGCTCGATGGAAAGCGTTGGACTTTCGGGTTGCGCTTCGGTCGGGACCATGTCGGCCGGCTCGAATATCTCGCTGTACCACTCGGGCCGCGGGTTACGCGACAGCTCGAGAGCCAGTTGCATATCGGTGAACACGTCGCCGCCTGGCTCTATGCCGGGGGTGGGGGCGGGCACCGGTCCAGGCATCAAACCGGCCAGACCTGTCGCCGGGCGCGCCTCGGCGCCCGGCGCCTGGAAGAGATCGCCGGCCTGCTCGACCGCCGGCACCGGCCACTCGGTCGACAGACGTCTGGCGTTCTCTTGCACCAACGTTTCCAGCGGCGTTGCCACATCGACGAGCGGCTCCGGCCAAGTGCGCAGATCGAGCGGGCCCCGGGCTACTCCGGTCGGCGCTTCCGCCTGATCAAGGCCGAGCGGGTCGGGCACCGGCTCCGGGACGTAGCTGGGGTTCGGCTGCAACTCCGCGCGGGAAAGCGGCCCCGGCAATCGCGGTGGCTCCAGCCCGAATATCCCGCTGGAGAGCTCCATGTTCAGCGGCTGGCCGAGCGGCTGAAACGGCAGCTCCTGCGAAGTGTCGTACACCCGAGGCCGCGCCGGCGGAACGCCGTATTGCGGAAACCCTCCCCCGACCGGTAGCCCAGTGCCGGCGGGTTCGCTTCCCAGGCGACCAAGCTGCTGATCGGGCGTCGCCGGCTCAAAATCGGAGAAACCACGCAGATAGCCGACCGTCGGTACTGTCTGCACAGGGTCGAAGAAGGGGTTCGGCGTCAACCCGCCGCCGGGACTATACGCCTGGCCAACGCTGACCGAGTCGCGGATAAAATAGGAGAGCGAATTACTCCCCAGGCCGGCGCGAAACGCCGTCGGCGAAGCGATCGGCGAGAAGCTGCGCAACGAGAGCCCGCGGCCGACGTTGCCGGTCGCGTAGGGATTCCCGCCGAGCAGCGGCGGAAGCGGCCGGGCATAGTTATAGCGGTCTCCGCCGAGGGCCGGATTCGCATCGAACAGCCGTCCGTCCTGAACGATCTGTTGCTGGGCCCACCCCTCCCCCGCCGTCAGCATCAGCCCAAGCAACGCCCAGCCGGCAACACGCGGCCCGGCGATCCAACCGATTCGGCGACGGGTTTTCTTCGGCGTACACATGTCAGCATCTCACAGCCTGTTGACCATTCCTTATTTTAAGCACCCCACGCGAGTTTTGCAGCACCCCCATGCAGCCCGATCCGGTCAGACCGCCGAGCGCCCCCCGTCGATCGGGATGATCACGCCGCTGAGATAGTCACCCTCGCTGAGGACGAAATGCACGGCGGCGGCGACGTCCTCGGGCTTGCCGGCCCGTTTCAGCGGGATCTTGGCGGTGAGGCGGTCGCGGGTCTCCTGATCGTATTCCTCCGGCCAGGCCGCGACACCGGGGGCGATTCCGACCACGTTTACCTCCGGCGCCAACGCCCGGGCGAGTGCCTTTGTCAGCGTCTCGAGCCCGCCCTTCGAGACGATGTACCCCAGGTGACCCGGCCAAGGCCGGGCCGTGGCCGCGTCGCACAGGTTGACGACTCGGCCGCCGGCGCGGCGAAGCGCTTCGGCGGCCGCGTGCGTCAGAGTCATCGGCGCGGTCAAATTGACCCGCAAGACGCGTTCCCACGCATCGAGCTCGAACTCCTCGATGCTCATCCGCTCGAAAACGGCGGCGTTGTTGATCAGCACATCGAGCCGCCCGAACCGTGTCAAAACGCTTCGAACCAGCCGTTCGGCGGCGTCCGGCTCGCGAAAATCGGCCTGAAAGACCTCGGCCTCGACGCCGCGGCTTCGGCAGGCCTGCGCCGTGTCGGCCGCCGCCTCGGTCGACCGGCGGTAGTGAATCGCCAAGTTGCAGCCGGCCTCGGCGAGCCGCAGGGCCAGCGCGCGCCCAACCCGCCGAGCCGCCCCGGTCACCAGCACGACGCGTCCCTTAAGCTCCATCGGACAGACTCCGGTCCGGAGGATACTTAATCCACTGCAAACACAGCCCGTGAGCCGGGGCGGTCGGACCGGCCTGGCGGCGATCGCACGAAGCCAGAATCTCGGCGACGCGCTCCGGCGGCCAGTGGCCACGCCCGACCTCGACCAACGTACCCACCATGTTTCGCACTTGATTGTACAGGAAACCCGCCCCCTCGACGTCAATCAGCACGGTGTTGTAATGCCGCTGGACGCGGATGCGGTGAAGCTTGCGAACCGTCGTGCGGCGCGTGCAGCCGGCGCTGGCAAAGGCGGCAAAATCGTGCGTGCCGATCAGCGCCTCCGCCGCCGCTTGCATTCGCGGCACATCCAGCGGCCACCAGACGTGCCACGTCTGTCGGGCGGCGAGCCACTCGACCGGCCGCCGGGTGTCGTTGTGAATCCGGTAGCGATAGAGCTTGCACAGCGCGTGGCGCGTGGCGTGAAATCCGAGCGGCACGTCGGCAACGTGTACGAGCGTCACGTCGCCCACCAAGCGGTGCCCGATCGCACGCCTGATGTTGTCGGCCGGAATCAATGTTGTGGTACGGAGGTGCGCCACCTGCCCCTGGGCATGCACGCCGGCGTCGGTCCGGCTGGCACCGACGATCTCCAACGGGTGGCGAATGATCCGCCGGGCAACCTCCTCCAGCTCCTCCTGCACGGTGCGCACGCCAGGCTGCCGCTGCCAGCCATGGAAGTCGGTCCCGTCGTACGCGATGGTGAGCTTGAGATTGCGCTCCATAGGCGCTGATCGTAACCGATGCGAACGCTTTCTGAATAGAAGGCCCGCCCCCCGTACGCATGAGGGCGGGCTGATGTTCACGAAACAGTCAGTGCGCCATCCGGGCTGACGGCCGGCGGTCCGCTGAAAAAGTGTGGCACAGCCGCCCTCGGCTGTGAACAGGCAAGGAAAACCGGCATTCTCGCGTTGGAAGCACGGGCTGCCACAGCGTGTACGTCCAGTTTCCAGCAGTCTGCCATGCGTGACCTGGCTCTGCCGCGTAACGGTGGATGGAGTAGAAGTCACTCGCACGCTGACGGCGCTACACGCACGACGACATGAACGCCCCGCTCCGGCCACCGTTCTGCTGTCCGGCAGTTACCGGTTAAGGAGTCGCGCCCCCACCCCTCGCTCTGCGATGGATTGGCCACCCGCCCTCCAGACAAATGCATGGGCTTCAATCCGGGAAGATAGCGTAGTGCCGCTCAATAACAGCCCAACCATCTCCGCGCCTCTCCAGCAGCACGCTTCCCACTGCGCTGTTCAAACATGGACCGAGCCAGAAGCGGACGAACGCGCGATCTCCCGTGGGCGTGTATCCCGGTCGCCATGCGACGATGTAGTACTGTGCGTTGGGCTCGGCTCGCGCAACCCAGTCTTCGTCAACTTCTTGTGGTATGCCGATGACAACTGCTTCTGGCGCGTTCAGCCGGTCCCCTCTCCACCGATACGTCTCTTGGTTTCGCGAGGCCAGGCTGGCGACCATGTCGTCGGCTTTCGTGTTGAACGATGTATCACAGTTGATCTGGTCACGCGTAATCCAACCCGAGAAGCCCGGTGTTCGCCGCCCCACAAGCACCTTAGGCGTTAGTGATGCGATGTCGCGCCCGATGCCTACCGGCAGCGACGATCTTGAAGCCAGCATGTCTGCGATGACGGCCTTGAGTACATCATGATCCTTATGATCCGCCGGAGGAGCACACGCAGATACTGGCGCCACGAGGACCGCGACCAGGCCGGCTCTGCCCAAGCTTCGATACATGACGCCTCTCCTTGTGCTCTCGTCGCTACGGTGCCATGATTCCTACGCGTAGGTGCTTGAGTTGCGCCTCGCCGCGCTCCACCTTTGCGGCGAACGCACGGCATTCCGCGAGGAGCGCATCCAGCATTTGAGACTCCGGCACCGTTTGTTTCTGCTCGCCCTGGACGTAGATGATGCCATTGCCTTTGCCGGCGAAGAGGGCGACGTCGGCGCCTTCGCATTCGCCGGGGCCGTTGACCACGCAGCCCATTACCGCGACCTTGAGCGGGACGCGGATCTCCACCAGCTTGCGGCGGGCGTCGGCGACCAGCTTGAACAGGTCGACCTCCAGGCGGCCGCAGGTCGGGCACGCGATTAGCTCGGGCTCGGTGCGCTGGCGCAGCCCCAGGCAGCAGAGCAACTCCTTACCATCCTCGATCTCGTGGATCGGGTCGGCGGCGTACGAGATGCGGATCGTGTCGCCGATGCCGTTGGCGAGCAGCGTGCCCAGCGCGGCGATCGAGCGGATGCGGCCGGTCTCGGGCGGACCGGCGTGCGTGACGCCGAGATGCAACGGGTAGTCGTGGCGCGCGCTGATCGCGGTGTAGGCATCGATGACGATGCGCGGGTCGGGAGACTTGGCGGCGAGGACGACGTCGTGGAAATCGTTCTCGTTGAAGATTCGCAGGTATTCGTCCAGCTTCTCGAGCATGAGACGCACCAGGTTCCCGGCGTGGTCCTGCTCGAGCGCGGCCTTCTCGGCGGCGCGGACCTGTTGGTCTTTACGCTCGACCACACTGCCTGCGTTGACGCCGATGCGGATCGGGACGCCGCGTTCCTTGCAGGCGGCGATGACCTCGTTGACCTGCTTGCGATCCTGGATGTTCCCGGGGTTCAGGCGGATCTTGTGCACGCCCGCCGCAACCGCCTCCAGCGCCCGCCGATGATGAAAATGCACGTCGGCGATAATGGGCACCGGGCTGGCGGCGAGGATCTGCGGCAGGGCCTCGGTATCGCGTTTCTCGGGGACGGCCAGGCGAACCAAGTCCGCCCCGGCTTTGGCGAGCTTCTGCACCTCGGCGATGCACTTGTCCACGTCATGCGTATGGCCGGACGTCATCGTCTGAAGCGCCACCGGCGCACCGCCACCAATCTTGACGCCGCCGACGTTGACCTGCCGGGTTTTTCTACGTGGTGGCATGATAATCACCGCAGTGTCCGCTGCGCGGACCAGCTACTCTCACGGTCGCAGACAATGGTCCGCACAGCGGACCCTACGAATCTCCGCCCGGTCCGTTCAGCCCCTAGATTCTAGCTTACAGGCGCAGAGGCGGAAGAGGTCCGTCGGCGACGAAGCCGTCGGCCGTAGTCGCGGATGAGCCAGTTTTTATCGCCCCGCCGTCTGGCTCCTCGGCCGCGAGGATCTCGACCACAGCATTGACCACGGCTGGCCGGTCGACCCCGGCCGACAATTTGACTTGCCCCACAGATATATTGAATAATTGACTCAGATTCCGTAGCGCGGACACCCAGCTTCCGGGTGGGACAGACACCTTCCGGTCGTAAGATTGGAGGTGTTCCAATGTACGCGTTACACGAGGCAGGCACGGCAGTCAGCGCACTGCCGCCCCCCGGACCGGTCAGTCCACCTCCAGGGCAGGTCGACCGACGCGCGGTTGAGTCGACAGAGCACGGCACCCTCGAAACCGAGGACCGTCGCGATGTCGTCTACACCTCGGGCTCGGCCGTGCTACAACTGGTGCGGGACTCTGCCGAGAGTTACGCCGAAATGGTGGCCTCAGACGATGCGCTTGAAGGGCAAGCGACGTCAAGCGGCGTCTATCTGGGCGACAACGTCGGGGAGGAGTTGGACGTCTACGCGTAGCCCCCGTCACGGTAAAACGCCGTGACGTGTTGAGCGTATCGTTGGCCTCCAAATGAGACGTCCTGACCCACCCAAGCGGTGGGGCAGGACGGAAAGATAGAGTACACGACGCCGCAGAGCCGACCTGGCGCTATGGTCGGCCGCGCGGCTGGTGTATGTACTGGGCCACGGTCACTCGGAGGTTTTCTGTTTCAGGGCACCGAGACGCCTGGCCAGCCGGCGCTTGTGCCGGGCGGCGGCGTTTCGGTGGATCAAGCCCTGATTGGCCTCACGATCAAGCAGTTTGCACGTCTCGCGGAACTTGTTCTCCGCCAATGCGGGATCACCACCGACCAGCGCATTGGTGAACGCGCGCACGCGGGTCTTCAAGAGCGTGCGCCGAGCGCGGTTGCGGGCCCGTTGTTTCTCGTTCTGCCGATTTCGTTTCTTAGCGGAGAGTGAATGTGCCACGTTGTTTCCCTTCTCTTCCGTTCCCGTAGGACGCTCTGACAAAGTCTGGTTGGGCCTCAGCTGTCAGCCGCCGAGATCACGGGCTGGATAGCCCGTGCCACCGGTGTCGCTAGGCCCTCTAAGTCACTCCAAGCCCTCGTGTCGGCGGCGGGCGTCGCCGTCGGCGTAGTTATAGTCCTGCCGCAGAAGCTTGCCGTAGGTCGCCTTCGCTTCTTCCACGTTTCCGTTGGCCTCGTAGGCCCGTCCGACCCAGTACAACATCTCCTTGCTGATCTCGTCGCCGCTCAGCTCGTAGCTCTGCAGCGCCTCGCTGAGGATATCAGCGGCTTGTGAGAACGATCCATTCTCGAAGAACGCCCGGCCGATCATGAGCTGGCTTCTCACGCGGCTGCGCGGATCTGCGGCGGCTTCCTGCAACAGCGGGATCGCCTCGTCAAACAGCTTGGAGCGAAACAGCGCCCGCCCGAGGTGATACTTCAGCCGCAGGGCGGTCGGGTACTTCTGGACGCGCTCGCGGTAGATGTCCAGCTCGGTCTGGCGCTCCTCCATCTGCGCCAAGCGATACTGCTGCTCGTCGTCCTCGCTGCCGGTCCGCTGGGCTATCTCTTTCCAACGGCGGACCTTGCGGCGCAGTTGCCTCAGGCGGATATCGTCGGCCCGCTCCTTGAAGCTGTAGTTGGAGAGCTCCTCGTACGCCTTGGTCAAAACCTCGATCGCCACCAGTTCTTCCTTCTTGCGCTCGGGCTTGAGCAGGGCGTCGACGTAGGCGTTGATCTTGCCCGCTACCGTCGGGTTGGCTTCATACTCCTGCCGCTCGGCCGCGATCAACGCCTCGAGCGTTTGGTCAGCCTGCTTGGTCCGTTCGGCGTCGTGCAACAGCTTCTGCTTGTCGCCATCCTGTAGCGACTCACGGAAGGAGTCGGCGTCGCCGTACTTGCCGCGCGCGATCGTCAGCTTGCCCGACAAGTCGCGCTGATCGTCCTTGAGCGTCATATCCGTCGGATTGCGCGAGATCAGGAAATCGACCGCGTTGACGGCCTGCTCGTAACACCAGGCGGCAAACTGCGGATCGCCGCGCTCGTCCGCCCGTTCGGCGGCTTCAACCAGGACCTGTCGGAAACTCTTGAAGCGGGCGAGATTGGGCTTCTTCTCCCGGAACATGGAGTCGAACACCTTGGGGGCGATCCACTTCAGCGTTTCGGGCAGGGTGGCACGGTTGGCGTTCTTGAGCACACCGTCGAGATAGTTGGGGTTGGCCGGGTCCTTGGCCATCAAGTGTTCGGCGTTGAGCAGGCACTTCTTGACGTCCTTGCCGGTCATCGAGTTCTTCAGGCGTTCCATCGTGCCGGGCTTCCTGCCACCGGCTTGCTGGCGCTGGACCGCGAGCGACCAGAGCGGCATGTGACCCTCTTCGACGGCGTCGGTCCAGAAATCCAGACCCTGGATGTACGATTCGATCGCATAGTCGTAGTCCCGCCGCTCACGCAGGTCCTTGGCCTTCTTGAACCATTGACGCGCGCGCGACTTGTCCTGCTCGGAGAAGACCGGAGGTCCGTCCGATCCACCTTCCGGCTGGTTCTCGGGGCCGTTCTTCGCCATCCCGGGCCTTCTCGCTGCCAGGGTTCTCAACCGCAGTGCGTGCTCCACAGGGCACGGGGATCCACAAACCCTGGATGCTAGCACAATCCGTCGCGAACGTGAAGCGCCCGCGCCCAGCGTCTCCACCAGTGCAGGGATCAGCCACGGTCCGGCAACGTGCCGTTCAAGAGCCCCAGCGCGATCTTGAACCCCCAGCTTCCCAGCAGCAGCACGAGCAGCCCGAAGAACAACCGATAAGGCGTAACGATCGGCACCCGGACCGGGGGCATCCTTCCGACCACCAGCACCCAGCCCGCGCCGATCGCGCAGCCGATCGTCGCCAAGGCAAACACCAACCCGGCCGGCTGGGCCAGAAATGCGCTCACCATCCGCCCGCGAACGGCATAAGCGAAGGCCGTGGTCATGCCGCAGGTCGGGCACGGCAGCCCCGTCGTGATCAGCATCCCGCACTTGCCGAAGCCGAGCTGCTGATGGCTCCCGTAGCCACGCGGATCGGGCTTGAGCCAAGCGGCGACAGCGAGAACGGCGCCGCAGGCGAGCAAGACGAGAGCCGCGTAGAGCCTGCGCCGCGGGTCGGCGTCGGCCCGCGGGCGTTCGACCGGTCGGGTGGCCTCGGAATTGTCGGTCGGCGGTGCTTCCAACGGCGCTGCTGAGCTCCTTATTTGCGGTGGCCCGGTCCCCGCCCGCGGATCGCCGTGGCGCTGGTTTTTCGCCGCGGCTTGCGCTCGGAGAGCACCTGGACGGCCTTGGGCAGATTCGAGACTTTGAAGACCCCTAGCGATCTCCCGTTGCGCGAGCCGCTCGTGCAATACGCATAGTGAACCTGGATGTGCTCGTCATCGAGGCGCTGGACCACATCGGCGATCGCGTCGGGTTTGTTGGACAGCGTGGCAGTCAGGACGGTGGTTTCGGTCTTCGGCAGGTCGAGGGCGGCGAGCGTGTCGCGGGCCAGGGCCGGTTCCTCGGCAACCATCCGCAGGACGCGGTGCTCGCTAGCGTCCATCATGCTCATGGCGACGATACTGACCTTGTGCTCGCTCAGTTGCCGGACGACCCGGCACAAGAT
>CAZDTB010000158.1:0-9448 GCA_964508075.1 uncultured Planctomycetales bacterium | reverse complement strand
CGGAAAGTGCCGGGGCGAGGACAATCGAGCGAGCAATGATGTCCACGAAAATCTCTCCGCTCCGCATCCTCGTCTTGTCACCGATCGAGCCCTACCCGCCGCATACCGGATGGCACGTGGTCATCTACAACGACATCAAATATTTGGCGGCGCGCGGCCACGAGCTCACCGTCCTGGCACTCACGCATCAGAAGGAGGCCAGCGCAAACGATCTGGCTGACATTGCGACGGCTGAATACTTCCTGATCGCCAAGCCGCCCAGATGGCGCCAGGTCATGGCCAATTTCGGCAATCACTTGCCGTACTCGATCGTGCGTCAGCATGATGAACGTTTGCTGGCGCGGGCGTCGGAGTTGGTTCGCAGTGGGAAAATCGATGTTGTGCTCATCGAGGATGTCATCATGGGGCGCTACGCCGGATTGCTCAAGAGAGTGGCGCGCGTCCCGGTCTACCTGCGGGGGCACAACGTCAGCACGACGATCGCGAGGCGATACTACCAGTCGCAGCACAATCCAGTCTTGCGTGTCCTGGGGTGGCGGCAGTATGTGAAATTCGCCCGGTACGAAAGTGGCGTGATGGAGACGTTCGACTGCGTATCGCAGATCTCACCCATCGACGCCGCACAGATGGAGAAGATGAACCCGCGGGTCAAGAACCTCGTGCTCTTCTCGGGCGTGGACCTCGACTACTTTGCCTTCGCCCCGCCCGAGGGGCGAGAGCCGAACACGATCGTACACGTCGGATCCTTGGATCGAACCACCCGGCTGCCCGGGATGATCTGGTTCTATGACCAAGTACTGCCCCGCGTTCGACAGCGCTTCCCCAAGGCGCGCCTGGAGCTCGCCGGCCACACGGCGGCGTCCAAGCTCCACCGCGCAGCCTCGTCCGACGTGATCGTCCATGGCGTGGTCCCCGACGTGCGCCCCTATCTGGCAAAAGGCGCCGTGATGATCGTGCCGCTGATCGTCGGCAGCGGCATCCGGATCCGGATCCTCAACGCGATGGCGACCGGTAATGCCGTGGTCGCGACCGCGGTGGCAGCCGAAGGACTCCCTGTGACCCACGGCGAGGACATTTTCATCATCGACGACGAACAGCAGTTCGCCGACTGTGTTTGCACGCTGTTGGCGGACTCCGCGCGACGCGAAGCGATGGGCCGGAAGGCCCGGGCAACCGTAGAGGCGCGTTTCGCCTGGCCGCGGATCGCGGAAGAGTTGGAGACACACCTGCGGACGGCGATTCGGCAGCAGGCCGTCAGGGCGTAGTCGGTCGGACGGCGTCACGGCCGACCGGGCGGCCCCCTTTCAAGACAGCGGCGCGTTCACTCCAGCAAGGTGAAGCTGATGTTCATTCTCGGCAAACGATGGCAGGCTGGATATCTGGATTACCATCGTTCCGAAGGTGAGCTGCGAGTTCGCGTACGGGTCTGGTGGCCTTTGGAGAGACTGCGCGACGTGTTCCTGGAGCAGCCGCGCAGCTTCCACCGACTGTGGCACTATTACCGCGAGGTAGGGCTGCGCGAGCTCGCCCGGAAGGTTCGTTCGCGGATGCGGGAAACGCTTCGCGACCGGCGCTTCGTTTGTCTGGGAGCCGGTGAGGTGTTGGAGACGGACGAGGACGCCGACATCGGCCCGGGTTCGCCGGTGGCGTTCGTGGCCCCCAGCCACCCGGAGTGCGTCGAGCGCGTCGTCCTGCCGCAGGAGTTCACGCTGCCCATCCCAGCCGAACTACTCACTCGCCTGTCTCGGCCTGAGGGGGTCTGTCTGTACCGGGCCGCCACGCCGTCGGAAACACTCCGCTGGGACGACGTCGCCGGCTGGAGCCGGCATTCCGGGATCGACGTTGGCGGCGCGGTGCGGGCGCTGTTGCCCTTGGCCTGTGACGCGCTGGGCGGACTGGACCGCGCCACCGCAGAGGTCTTGCCGCTGCCTGAAGCGACCTCGATCCGTGAGCGCTCGGCATCCCTCCCACCGAAGCACGGTACGCTGACGGCGGTCTTGTTCGGCCTGGGAAACTATGCCAAGACCTGCATCATTCCAAACGTGAGTCCGCAAATCCAGTTTCAGTGCGTTCACGAGATCGACCCCCTCCAGATCGGGACGTTGTCCGGCCAGACACCGAGCTACGACACCAGCGATAGCATCCGGCCCGACCAGCACTACGACGTGTACTTCATCGCGGGCTACCACCACACTCATGCCGACTTGGCTGTGCACGCCCTGCGCAGTGGCAGTTGGGTCGTGGTGGAAAAGCCGCTGGTGACCACACGCTCCCAGTTGGAGCGGTTGGTGGCTGCGATGCGCGAGCATCCGGGCCGGCTGTTCGCGGGCTTTCAGAAGCGCTACAACCCAGCGAACGAACTGGCTCGCCAGGACCTCCAGCTCACGCCCGGTGAACCGGTCAACTACCATTGTATCGTCTTCGAAGTGCCGCTCGTCCGCCGCCACTGGTACAACTGGCCCAACTCGCGGAGCCGCATCGTGAGCAACGGGTGCCATTGGCTCGATCATTTCCTGTTTATGAACGACTTTTGTCCACCGCAGCGCTGGAACCTGTGGAAAGCGCGCAACGGCGACATGCACGTCAGCGTCGAACTCGAGAACGGTGCGACCTTCAGCATGTCGCTCACCGACCACGGCAGCCGACGCATCGGCGTTCAACAGCGCGTCGAGCTACGCGCCAAGGGCGTCACCGTCCACGTCGACAACGACCGCGGCTACATGTCCGAGGACCGCTATCGCATTATCCGGCGAAAGCGCATCAAGAGGATGAGCGCCATTCGCCGCATGTATCGAACCATTTCGCAGAGAATCGCGGCGGGGGAACCGGGCGACCCACTTGACGCGGTCCAACGCAGCTGTGAATTGATGCTCGCTGTTGACGAAGTCCACGCGAGCTCCTAGGCTTGGTGTCGGCGAGCGATGATGGCGGTGAGCCAACCCACTGCTCGGCCTTCCACTTTTGCAGCGCGAGGGGTCCAGGACCGGCGCAAGCGGAACCGACGGTGAGCTGACAGACGCTTGTCTGGTTCGGCATTGATCAGAGCGTTGGTGAGGATGATCGGTCGGTCGGTGCTCGCGCACACGGCCGGGAACCCGACTCCGAGCGTGGCGGCCGCTTCCCGGCGCGGTCAGTGAAAAGACCGAAGCGAGCGCGTTCCGGCAGTCAGTCGCGGAAAGTGCCGGGGCGAGGACAATCGAGCGAGTAACGATGTCCGCGAAAATCTCTCCCCTACGCATCCTCGTCTTGTCGCCGACCGAGCCGTACCCGCCAGACGGCGGCTGGCCCATGGTTGTGTACAACGACGTCCTCAATCTCAAAGAGCACGGGCACGAAGTCTTCCTGCTGGCCAACTCGCACAACCCGGGCGCCAACGCCGCCACGATGGAGCGAATCTGCTCGACGCAGTATTTCTACAAGCGCAAGAAACCGCGTTGGCTTCAGGTTGTCGGGAATGTAGGTCGCCGGCTCCCCTTCAGCGTGGCCCGGTACGTGAACCGGCAAATGGCGGGGGCCGCCCGCCAGATCGTCGCCCGGCATGACATCGACGTCGTGCTGGTCGAGGACGTCGTCATGGCTGCCTACGGACCGTCTTTGCGGGAGGAGTTGGGGGTGCCGTTCTTTGTCCGCGGTCACAACGTGCACACGCAGGTCTTCGAGCGATTCGTGACCAGCCAGCGCAATCCCGCTCTGCGGCTGCTCGGCGGCTGGCAGAAGCGGAAGATGCAGGCCTACGAGGGCTCGATCCTCGCGGCGGCCGACGGGTTCAGCATGATCACCGAGCAGGACGCCGATCAGATCCGGCGTCTGTCTCGGGGCCTCGAACCGGCGGTCGTGGGGGCGGGCACGGACCTGCGCCGGTTCCAGTTATCGGATCAGCCCCGTGAGCCACTGACCATCATGCATGTGGGGAGCCTGACCGAGTTCACCAAGCTGGAGCCCATGCTCTGGTTCGCGCGGAAGGTACTGCCGATGGTGCGCAAAAGGCATCCTGATGCCAGGCTGGAGCTCGTCGGAAGAACGCCGAGCGATGCCTTCGCCCCGCTGGCCGGCGTGACCGTCGTCGGACGCGTTCCGGACGAGCGGCCGTATCTGCGGCGCGGGCGGGTGTTCATCGCCCCCCAGTTCGTCGGCAGCGGCGTGCGGCTCAAGATCCTCAACGCCATGGCCACAGGCAACGCGATCGTATGCACGCCGGTCGCTTGCGAGGGGCTGCCGCTCGTGGATGGCGAGCACGCGCTGGTCCGCGAAGCAGCCGATGACTTTGCCGACGCGGTGACGTTGGTGCTCGAGAACGACGCCTTGGCCGGAAAGCTGGGGCGCAACGCCCGCCGTTTGGTCGAGGAAGAGTATGACTGGGCCGGGATCGTGGCCGGATTGGAAGAGCTCCTGCAACAGGTAGTCGACCAGCGCCGCGGCCCGAGTGGCGCCCGAGGCCCCACGGGCTCCTGACGGTTCGTCCGGTCATTTCAGCAGCGGCCAGGGCGAAGCCGGCGAGGGACCATAACCCAGGCGGTCGGTGTTTCTGCGGAAGGAGATGTCATGCGTGTGCAAGTGCCCCTGAAGATGTCGGCGCTCGCACTGACAGCCTGCCTGTGTGCATCGGGCGCCGCGCAGACCGGTGGCGAACAGGAGCTTCTCGCCGCCCTGCGGTCGCTGAAGCCTTTGTCGAAGGTCCACTACTCGTGGCCGGTGCCGTCGGAATGGCGCGACGGCCGCGGCAATCCCGTATGCCGCGAATACGTGCGCATCACCCACGCCTTCAGCTTGTGTGGAGAAAACGTCACGTTGAATCAGATTGACGTCGCGGTATCCACCTGCGCGGCCGTTAACGCGACCAAGCCGTCGATCCCATGCACGCTGGCCATTAACTACTCGCCTTGGCATGTGAAGTTCAGCGACCCGGCTGACCGGTTCGGCCCAGACTTGCCGCCGACCAGTATCGGGCCGAGCCATGCAATAGAGCTTAGAACGTTCCGAATTCGGTTTCGACGCATCCGAGAGTGGCTGGAAAGAGTGAATCGAGAGCGGGGCGCGGACGTCCGCGTTTCCGCGGTTCTGCTCGATTCCGAGCGGTTCACGGTGCGAGAGGGCGACGCGGTGTGGAATGAAGCTATCCGAGAGAAGCATGATGCGATCTATCGTCTGAGCAAGAGCGTCTTTCCGCAGGCCAAGGTGGTCTGGTACGGGTTCGGGGCCATCCAGCGGACCGCCTCGAAGACGGGTTGGCGGCAGGCCCCGTGGCACTCGCTGGACGAGTTGCACGACACGTTTGTCGTCTCCTTGTACCGAGTGCCTGAGATCGGCTACACTCGGGAAGCCTTTCGGCGGACCGTCGAGAATGCGCGGCAACACGGTACGCAGGAGGTTACGCCCTGGGTCGCGCTGGCAGCCGGCCATCGCCGACAGACACAGGGTAAACCGTGGGCCTTCTCCATGAACTGGGACTACGACTTGGTCTACTCGTGGCATCTGGGATGGGAGCTGAACAGCTCCTGGTTCGGCGACCGACCAGAGCGCTTCGCCCCCTGGAACGCGGCGACAGTCGTGTGCTTCTATCCCGGGCCGGGCGAGAAACGCTGTCCGGCCTGGTGGAAGCACTTCATCGCATATGCGCGCGGGGCCAATGGTGTCCGCACGCTGTCCGACCTGGAGTGAGGCTGCCGTGAGCGCTCGTGCCGGAACGGCGAAGCTTCTGGATCGGGCTCGTCGAGCAGCGGCGTGCGGCTTTGGAGGCGGCAGGAACGAGGCGATTCGAATATGAGACAAGTGCTCCAACACCTTCGCACCGGGCAGATCGAGGTGGCAGACGTTCCATGTCCGGTGGTGCATCCCGGGCATCTCCTGATCCAGACCAGCCGAAGCCTGATCTCCGCCGGCACCGAGCGCATGTTGGTCGAGTTCGGCCAAGCGAGCCTGCTCGGCAAGGCCCGCAGCCAGCCGGAAAAGGTCAGGCAAGTACTCGACAAGATCCGCACCGACGGGCTGTTGCCGACACTGGAAGTGGTGTTCAGTCGGCTCGATGAGCCGCTGCCGCTGGGCTACTGCAATGTCGGTCGCGTGGTCGAGGTCGGTCGCGACGTTGAGGGCTTCGCCGTCGGCGATCGGGTTGCGTGCAACGGGCACCACGCCGAGATGGCCTGCGTCCCGGCGACGCTGGCGGCCCATGTCCCCGACGAGGTGGACGACGAATCGGCCACGTTCACCGTCCTGGGGTCGATCGCCCTTCAGGGGATCCGGCTGTTGGAGCCGACCTTCGGCGAGTGTTTCGTGGTCACCGGGCTCGGGTTGCTGGGATTGATCGCGGTCCAACTGCTGCGGGCCCACGGCTGCGAAGTACTCGGATTCGACACCAACCCAGCGCGGTGCGAGCTGGCGCGCTCGCTAGGGTGCCAGAGCGTACCCGTCTCCGAGGATACCGATGTCGTCCAGGGTGCGGAGGCATTCAGCCGGGGGCGCGGCGTCGACGGTGTGCTGATTACGGCTGCCACGAAGAGCAACGAGCCCATGCGTCAAGCGGCGCGGATGTGCCGGAAGCGCGGCCGGATCGTCTCGACGGGCAACGTGGGCATGGACCTCGAACGGAGCACGCTCTACGAGAAGGAGCTCAGGGTACAAGTTTCCTGCGCCTACGGTCCGGGGCGTTACGATCCGGCGTATGAAGATCGGGCCCGCGACTATCCGTATGCCTATGTACGCTGGACCGCGGCCCGGAACTTCGACGCAATTCTCGCCGCCTTGGCGCGCGGCCAACTCGACGTCGGTCCGCTGATCTCGCGGCGCGTGGCCCAGGCGCATGCGGGCGAAGCGTATGAGGCGGTTCTCAACGATGGCAGTGTGCTGGGGGTGATATTGACGTATCCGGAGCAGGCGGCGCCGGCCGAACGCCTGGTCGGCCTGCGGGTAGCGACGGCCCGAGCTTCGTCGCCGGCCAAGCCGGTGGTGGGTGTCATCGGCGCCGGCAACTTCACCAAGCTGGTGTTGCTGCCGGCGATCAAGGCCAGCGGCGCTGCTATCCACACGATCGCCAGTGCGGGCGGCGTGACCGGGGTTCATGCCGGCCGGAAGTTCGCCGCGGAGCAAGCCACCAGCGATTACCATCGCATTCTGGAGTCGCCTGAGATCAGCACGGTCTTCGTCGCCACGCGCCATGCCGCTCACGCGCAGATGGTTGCCGAGGCGCTAACGGCCGGCAAGCACGTCTTCGTCGAAAAACCGCTGGCAATTGACGACCCAGGACTGGAGATGGTCCGCGAAGCCCGCGCGGCGCATCCCGACCTCCAGTTGATGGTCGGGTTCAATCGGCGTTTCGCGCCGCACACGGTCAAGTGCAAGGAACTGCTGGCAGGCCGCGCGCAGCCGATGGCGATCACCATGCTGGTCAACGCCGGCGAAGTACCGATCGACAGCTGGCACCATGATCTGCAGGTGGGTGGAGGACGCATCGTCGGCGAGGGCTGCCACTTCATCGATCTGCTCATGTACCTGGTCGGCCACCCGATCACGAGCGTACAGGCGGTCATGTTCGGACGGAACACCGCGATCCCCGACGACAAGATGACTATCAACATGACCTATGCCGACGGCTCGATTGGCACCGTTCACTACTGGGCGAATGGGCCGAAATCGTACCCCAAAGAGCGCCTGGAGATCTTCAGCGACCGTCGCGTCGCGCGCATCGACAATTGGCGCCGGTTGCAGGCCTTCAACTGGCCGGGCGTGCCGAAAATGCGTATGCGCCAGGATAAGGGCTGGAAGGCCGAGGTTGCGGCGTTTCTCAATCGCGTCGCCAGTGGTGGCGAGCCGCTTATCCCCTTTGAGGAGCTTGAGTTGGTGACGCGCTGTAGTTTCGCCGCCGTGCGGTCAGCCAAGGAGGGCGTCACAATCCGGCTCGTCACTCCCGAGAGCACGCGAGAGGGGAGCGTGCCGTTGTCCGGGAGCTCTCTGACTTCCGCCGAATGATGAATCGCCTTCGGACCGCGTACTACATCTTGCGCTGCTTGGGTCCACGTATCGTCTGGCTGCGCGCCCGCGTGTACCTCAGCAAGTCGATCGGGCATGCGCGGCGCGTGTTCCGGCCGCGACCCTGGGAGCTGATCGACCTGGCGGCGATTACGCGGCCCGGCACGCCCACCGACCCCGACGAGTACGCTCAGTACAAGCGGGACAACCCGCCGTCATTCCTGTTTCCACTGGGCCAGCCGCCCGCAGTGCCACTCACGTTGCGCGGGACGGGGGTGGAGCGGCAGCCGCCGCTTGCGGAGCGACTCACCCTGCTGGCCCAGGAGCGCTGCGTGTACTTCTTTCGCACGCCGTCGCCGACGCCCATCGACTGGCACGCGAACCCGATTGACCAGACGCGCAGCGACCTGAGCGAGACGTGGTGCGAGGTGCCCGACTACCTTCCCGAGCAGGGCGATCCGCGCATGCTTTGGGAGCCGTCGCGGGCGGCGTGGGCCATCGATCTGGCCCGCGCGCGGCCGTACGGATTGAAGGTCGATTCCGGCGCACTATTCTGGCGCTGGGTTGACTCCTGGATGGCTGCCTGTCCGCCCTTCAAGGGCTTCCAGTGGAAGTGCGGTCAGGAAAGCTCGGTGCGACTGATCGCGATCGCCCTGGGCTTCTGGAGCCTGGCGACGGATCGAGCCACGACGCCCGAGCGCTGGGTACAGTTCGCCCGGCTGGCGTGGGCGACTGGTTATCGCGTACGCCACCACATCAACTACGCGATCTCACAGAACAACAACCACGCGATGTCGGAGGCGTGCGGTCTGCTACTGGTAAGTCAGCTCTTCCCCGAGTTTCGCGAGGCCGACGAGTGGCGGGCGACCGGCCGGCGCGTCCTGGCCCGCGCGATCCGGCGTCAGGCCTACGCGGACGGCAGCTACCTCCAGCACTCGATGAACTACCAGCGCGTCATGCTGCAGGGCTCGATGCTCGGTCTCCGCCTGGCCGAGCTCGCCGGACAACCCTTCGACCCTGACATCTACGATCGCCTTGGCCGCTGTGGGGAGTTCCTTTACCAGATGATGGACCCGGACACGGGTCGGCTTCCCCACTACGGCAACAATGATGGCGCCTGGGTCTTACCGCTGGATGAATGCGACTTCACGGATTTCCGGCCGGTGATCCAGGCGACGCACTATCTCGCGCATCGTCGACGATTGCTTCCACCCGGGGCCTGGGACGAGGACTTGCTGTGGCTCTTCGGCCCCCAGGCACTCGGCAGCGAGACGGCGACCGCGCGGCGGCCGACTTCGTCAGCATTCGAGGTCGGCGGCTACTACACGCTGCGGCGGCGCGAGAGCTGGGCCATGGTTCGGTGCCACACCTACCGCGATCGGCCGGGGCATTGCGATCAGCTACAGCTCGATCTCTGGTGGCGTGGGCAGAATGTCTTCCAGGACTGCGGGACGTACCACTACTACGTGCCGGAGCGTCCGGATCT
>CAZDTB010000157.1:0-9500 GCA_964508075.1 uncultured Planctomycetales bacterium | reverse complement strand
GGTGGAACGTCTGGACCATCAACGCGGACGGCAGCAACCTGACCCGCGTGACCAACTACGCCGCCACCTACAACGGCGACGAGACGCCCGCCATCAGCGACGACGGGCTCCGGATCGTGTTCATGTCGAATGCGGATCCGCTGGGGAGCAACCCCGAAGGCAACAAGGAGATCTTCACGGTTAACGCCGATGGAAGCGGTCTGACTCAGATCACGGTGACAACCGGCGGCTTTGGTTTCATGCCGGAGATCACCGACGACGGCTCACGAATCTGCTTCACCATGCACAGCGCCGACCTGACCGGCCAGAATCCTGACCTGGGGAGCGAGGTTTATGTGGCCAACTTCGACGGCTCGGGGTTGACGCAGGCGAGCAACGTGCCCAGCGGAGGCGCCAGCGGCAGCATCAGCGGCGACGGCTCCACTGTCGTTTGGGGCCCCACTACATTCGGCATGAACACCATTTACCGGTGCAACCCCGACGGGTCGGGCACCACTCCGCTCGTCACCCTCAACGATGCTTTCGTCCTCCCGCGCCACTGCATTACCGACGACGGCTCGCTCGCTGTCTTCAGATCCGACGACGACCCGTTCGGGACGAACGCCGATGGCAACAACGAGGTCTTTGCGGTCGACGTGCCGACCGGGAATTACTGGCAAGTTACACAGACCATCGACACCGGGGGCTTGGGCAACGCGAACTTGCGGCCGTTCGTCAGCGGCCTGGGCTCGCTGATCTTGTTCATGACGCAGAATGACATTACGGGCGAGAACCCTGATTACGCCGCCGAGCTGTTCATTACCTGTACGGACGGCTCGAACCTCAAGCAGATCACCAACTCGACGTACGCGGTTCCGACCAACATCGACTACGCATACTTCTCAGTTGACGAGCGCGGCGACGTGGTGGCCGTGATCGCCCACGACAGCATGCTTGGCCCGCCGGGTGGCCGCGGGCCCACGACGCTGTGGCGACTGGACTCGGTCGAGCCGGACGGGGATGGCGACGGGTTCGACGACGCCTGCCCGGGCCCCGGGCCCGGCCCGGTCGGCGGCCCCGACGTCCAGGTCAATCAGGATCCGCCCGGCAGGCTCCAGAACGAGACCAGCCTGACGATGAATCCGGTCACGCCGGGCAACTTCGTGATGGCGTTCAACGACTATCCTTATGCGGTCTCGCCCGGGCTGGGTGTTGCCCATAGCACTGACTGGGGGGCGACCTGGATGCACCAGAACCTGCTGTGGCCGGGCGGGTACGGGTTTGTCGATGCTTTCGACCCGATCACTGCCTCTGACACGATCGGTGCCGGGAACATGTACAGCGGGTACATCACAACCGACGGCACCTTCACCGGGAACGCCGCGCTGGTCGCGCACGCTTCCACGGACGGCGGCGCGACCTGGACATGGCAGACGATCATCGATCTCTCGCCGGGTAATCGCTTCGTCGACAAGCCGCACATGGCATCTGATACCGACC
Organism: uncultured Planctomycetales bacterium; assembly: GCA_964508075.1. Taxonomy (GTDB): domain Bacteria; phylum Planctomycetota; class Phycisphaerae; order UBA1845; family Fen-1342; genus JALSRY01. Next base: position 8,021 of record CAZDTB010000157.1, on the reverse strand, counting down.
CCGGGAGTCCCTACCTGAACAGTGTGTACGTGGCGTGGATTCAGGAGGGGATCGCCGGTCCCGGACCCTGGAGCGACATCTGCTTCACGCGGTCGATGACGCTTCCGCCGGCCGGCTTCGCGTTTCAGCCGTTGCAGGTGATCAGCGACCTGCCGACCGGAGTGGGAATGAGCAACGGCCCGAACATCGCGGTCGCGCCGGACGGGACGGTCTACGTGGTCTGGCTCGACTGCGACGTCACCCAGAACGGGCAACTGCCCGGGGTGTTTTACCTGGATCGGTCCTACGACGGTGGCGTCACGTTCGGTCCGGACGTCACGGTGCTGCCGCAGCCAATTCTGACTTTGCCGGACCGGCTCAGTGACTTCAGCACGCCGCTGTCCGACGCCGTCGCCCGCAGCTATCCCTGCATGGAGGTCTCGACGCTCAATTCGCAGGAGGTGTATATCGTTTATGCCGCGGATCAGGACGGGGCCTGGGTCGGCGACGAGGCCGACGTGCTCTTCATCAAGTCGATCGATGGCGGGAATACCTGGAGCGTGCCGCTGCAGCTCAACCTGTTCTCGGGCGGTCACGAGTTTGAGCCCTGGATCGACGTCAAGCCCGACGGGACGATCGACGTGATCTGGTACGAGGCGGCGCCGAACGACATGGGGCCGCACTGGAGCGTGATGATCACGCGCAGCCGGGATCGCGGGAACACCTGGGCCATGCCCATGCCGCTCAACGACGTGCAGTTCCCCACGCCGATCGATCCGTGGGGTCGGCCCTGGATGGGCGAGTATCCCGCCTTGGTGGTCGACAACACGCACGCCTACGTCGGGTTCACGTCATCGGTGAACGACATCTACGGCGACGTGTTCTTTGACCTGGTCGAAAACGATGACCTGCCGGCTCCCGGGTTTGCCGACCTCGATGGGGACGGCCAGGTGGGTCTGTCAGACCTGGCGCAACTGCTCGCCAACTACGGCACGACCAGTGGGGCGACGTACGCGATGGGCGATCTCGACGGTGACGGGGATGTAGACCTCTCTGACCTCGCGGCGCTGCTGGCCCTGTATGGGACGACCTATCCGTAGTCATACAACCGCAGATCACGCCTTGCAAAACCACGCCGCGGCAAGCAACAGCCGCGGCGTCTTTTTTCGCGCACCTTCGGAGACCGAACCGCCGGGGAGCGAGTGGGAATCCTACTCACGCACGGCCGTTGGGTGATTCGTGCTTTCAGGATACACGACCGCTCAGAAGGCCAACTCCCGTTTGGCCTTCGGGTCCGTTGGCTGCGCTGAAGAGGTGGGACGCCCGATGGTCGAGGCGCGCATCGACCTGATCCGGCGTCGCGGCGGGAATCCGTTCATGGACTATCAGCTTCCCGAGGCGATTCTCAGATTCCGCCAGGGCTTCGGCCGGCTGATCCGCAGCCAGTCCGACACCGGCATCGTGGTGATCCTCGATCCGCGCGTCGTCCGCAAGCACTACGGCCGCCGCTTCCTCGAAAGCCTGCCGCCGACGCGGGTGGAGGTTTCGGAACGACCGTGGTGAAAGCGTTGCGCTGTCAACAGGTTCTGGGTTGGGATGACGAGTTGCTGGCCGAATACAGTTGGAGCGGCGGCATCTGCAGCGGGGGTGTCAGGCCCAATGCTTGACGCACCTCAGGGTTGCCGGCACGATAGGCTCTACGAGAGGCCTTCACACGGTTGACATGGAGCCTTGCGGTGCTCAAGCACGTCAAGATCGAGAATTTTCGGTGCCTCAGGAACGTCGAGGTCGACCTGCAACCGCTGACGGTGCTGATCGGTCCAAACGACTCCGGCAAGTCGGCTTTCCTCTCCGCGTTCCGGACGCTGTTCGATGAGAAGACTCAGCTTGGGCTCCCAGACTTCTGGAAGTTGGATTCAGCGAACCGGATCGTCGTAACTGCAATGGAGGGAGACCAGCCCATCGAGTACTCGGACAAGCTGCGTGCCGGCAACTACGTGGTCACGACAGGAGGCGGCGTGCTCCAACCGGCTCTCAACCCGCTTAGGGCGTCAGTTTTCTTTCAGTTGCCCTCAGACGGGGTCAGTATGGAATCAGCCGGCCATGCGGACGAGGGCACGCCCCCGCAGCTCAGGCCAAATGGTAGTATGATGCCGGCCCTGCTTGATTTCCTCCTCCGTCGCGACAGGAAACGCTTCGATGCGTTCGTTGATGAGATGCGAAAGCGTGTCGATGGTTTAGACGATGTCCAGATAGCGACTCCGAATCCTCAGCGCCGTCGCGTTGACCTGATTATCGAGGGTGGCCTGGTCATACCGGCTGACAACGCGTCTGTTGGCGTTCGCCTCCTGCTCTTCTTCGTAGCGCTAAGCTACCATCCGCAGCCGCCACCTCTCATTCTCCTGGAAGAACCGGAGACGGGCTTTCACCCGCGACGTTTGGGCAGAGTACTGAAACTGCTGCACGACATGACTTCGGGTGCGCACGGCGGGCCTTCCACACAGATTCTCCTGACGACCCACTCGCCGTATCTGCTGGACCACGTGGATCTTGACCAGGACCAAGTCCTCGTTTTCCGACGCGAAGACGATGGATCCCGAACCGCCGAGCCGGTAGACACGGAACGTCTAAAGACGTTCATGGATGAATTCATGCTCGGTGAGGTTTGGTACAACGAGGACGAAGACGGCTTGGTTGCGCGGAAAGGGAAAGAAGCGTAATGCCTCACCTGCGGATTGTGGGCGATGGTGAGCGCGACGCGGTGACCTTGCCGCCACTCGTGAAGAGAATTCTGAAAGCGGAGTTCACTCACGAGTCCAAGCCTTGGCCGCGACTCCACCGAGGCGAGAAGAAGATCCCCGGCTACACGCTTAGGGGCTACGGCCGGAAACTGCTCTACATCCTCAAGAGCGCGCGCAACGCGGATGCGGACGGCCTCGTCGCGTGTGCGGACGCCGACAGGGAAAGAGGGCGGGAGCGTCTTAAGCAGATGAAGCTGGCGCGCGAAGCCGACCGGGCCCAGCATCCCCCGATTCCGGCCGCCCTGGGCGAAGCCCGGCCGCACAATGAAGCGTGGCTGCTTGATGATCCGGCGGCAGTACGGGAAGCGTTGGGCTTGCCGAAAGGCCATGAGGTCCCCAACGCAGTGAAGTGCCGCTCTCCCAAGTCAGCCCTCGAGCAACTGCATGCTGAGAGTGAACGTAGTGACCAAGCCCCGCTGGAAGTCTGGCCCACCATGGCCCAGCGCCTGGATGTAAGGCGCTGCACCCACAAGCAGGACACCGGTTTTGAGGCCTTCATCGAGGAAGTACAGGCGGAACTGGGTCCGCTCTTCGCTCGGGCTGGCTAGCCAAGCGACCGGGCCGTTTGACACGCTTCCGTGGTCTCGCACTCACACGTTTGCATAACGCCGTCATTCGCGGCAGTTCCTGAGCCCCTTCTGCGTTCCACCAGCGCTTCCCAATGCTTCTCGTTGAAGATGCAGCCCGGGTCGCTGGCGTTCAGCTCGCCGAAATACGCGTCGGCCCGAGCCCGGCAGCCGCCGCAGTAGTTCTTGAACGCGCACACCTCGCAGTGCCCGGTTCGCCGATCGCGATCGCACAGGATCTCCCAGAACTCGTTGTGGCGGACGATATCGACGAAGCTGCGCTTGCGGATGTTGCCGAGCAGGCGGTGGGGGAGGTAGACGCAGGGGGTGATGTCGCCGTTGGGCTCGATGCAGACGTAAGTTCGTCCGGCCCCGCAGGCGCCGAGGTATTTCGCGATCACGCGGGCCTTTTCGCCGCCGCCGGAGCCCGCGTGCGAGCAGGCTTGCAGGCCGTCGATCGGTGCGTGTGCGATGCATACGCGTCCGAACTGCGGGGCGGTCGAGATGATGCCGATCCGGCCCGACTGCATCCAGCGATTGAAGGTCTGTAACATCCGCTCGCGCTGCCGCGGCGTGAGGTCTTGCTCGGCCATTTCCAGCCCGCGGCCGACCGGGATGAAGTTGAAGTGTGCCAACACCTCGGCGCCGATATCGACGGCAAACTGCAGCATATCCTCGACTTCATCATAGTTGCCCTGATGTACGCACATGGCGATGCCGAGCCGGAGACCTTCCTGCGCGACGACATTGCGCATCCCCTGCACGGTGCGCTGCCACATTCCCGGCACTCCCCGGAACGCGTCGTGCCGCTCGGGATGTACTGAATCGAGCGAGACCTCGATGTATCTGGCGCCCGCTTCGGCCAACCTGGCCGCCAGCCCGGGCGTCATCGTGGCGCCGTGCGTTGCGACCGAGGTGTGCATGCCGTACTGGCGGCAGCGCCGCAGCACTGGTAGCAGGTCGGGGCTGATGGTTGGCTCGCCGCCGGCGAAGGCGATCATCGGCACATACTGCTCGGCCATCTGGTCGATCAGGTTGAGTTTCTCGTCGAGCGTCAGCTCGTCTGCCAGTCGTTTGTGCTGCGAATCCTGGTAGCAGTGCCGGCACCTGAGATTGCAGACGTTGGTGAGGTTCCAGACGCTAAACAGCGGTACGCTGAAGCGCTGGGGCACGGTCAGGCCGAACTCGGCCACGCTGCGCGCGGTGACCACCAGCCCGCGAATCGTGCTCGACCGGCGCCCGATCCGCTCGCGAAACGTCGCCGCCGGAACCGATCCACGCATCCGGTCGATAAACACATGAAACGGCCAGTACTTCAGCCGGTGCCAGAAGGGGGCTTGTGGATTGGCATAGGACTCGATGATCTCCTCGATCATCGTTTTGCCGGTCTTGCGGCGGCGCGAGATCCAGCCGAGCAATCGCTGCATCCAGCGTTTCGCCAGCAGATCCTCGAGCGGGTGGTGGTAGTCGGCGTCGATGGTGCGTGGCTGGCCGTTTTTCGCAGCGCGCCTGCGCAGAAAGCGCGAGTTGCCCGCGTGCGCGTGCGAGGTAACGTGGCCGTCGTCCTGCCGGGCCGAGCGCTTATCCGGGTTGGCCGAGACCGGAAAGTCATGCCGATATCGCTTGTCGATCCGCGTCGCGGTCGAGTTGCGGTGCGCCTGCGTGCGGCTGTCGTAATCGTTGCTGTCACCGCCTCGCGAGGCGATCGTAATCGGGCTCTGCTGTGGCACGGCGCAACTCCTGCGGGCACGTGTATCGCGGCACTATAGCAGAATCGGCATCTGACGCGAGAAAGAACAGCGCCACGGATGAACGCAGGTGCACGGCGCTGTAGGCGGTCATTGAACAGAGCCTCAAGCGTGAACGTGGGGTTTTTGTGGCGGGGAGTTCCACGGTTTGTCCCCTCGCCGGCGCTCAGGGCTCTGATTCACGATGGCTCCCGTATCACGCACGTGTTGCAGGCGGTGCGATTACGACGAGGGCGGATGGCTGACGACCTGGAGTCGCAGGTCGTCTGGCCAGCCGGAGAGGTGCAATTCACTCCGTCCCTCCAGCAGATCGACCAGCCGCCGGCCGATGAACTCCTCACGCCAGCCGGTCAGCAGCGCCGGACGCGCCTTTGAATCACCGAGCAGGTGGTCCAGCAGTTCGCGCAGCCAGTGCGTGCTCCCGACCAGATCGTGCCCCAGGTCTTCTTCGTGACAAACCGCCCGCACGTACGCCGAGAGGATGCTCAACGCCGCCTTGGTCATGGGGGTCTCCTCGCGCGGCTTATGCGGCTCGGGCCACTCGGTTTTCGGCGTTGCCGCCCCCTCCTTGATGACCTCCAGAAGTTCTCGTACGACCTTCGACTTGCGCGACTGCGGGAAGCCGCGCAGGACTTGCAGTTCGGAGGCCTGCTGGGGCCGCCGCTTCGCGATGGTTACGAGCACGTCGTCGCGCATCATGGCGCGCGTCGGCCGGTTGCGCGCGTGGGCCCACTGGTCGCGCCACTCCACCAGGCGCTCCAGCACCGCCAGCCCCAGCCCATCGAGCTTCTTCGCCCCCTTGAACTTGAATAAGCGCTGCTGAACCGGTCGTTCGTACGTTGCGGGATCTTCGAGACCCGCGAACTCTTCGTGCGCCCACGCGGTCCGTCCGTTCTCCTCCAGGCGCCTCTCCAACAGATTGTGGATCGCCGGAAGGTACTTCACATCCTCCACCGCGTAACGCACCTGTTCGTCAGTCAGCGGCCGCCGCAGCCAGTCCGTCAGCGTCTGCCCTTTCGCGATCCGCTGGTGCAACGCCACGCCCACCAACCGCGCCAGACTCAGTGGGTACCCCAGGCCGACAAAACCCGCCGCGATCTGCACGTCGAAGACATTTCGCGGCGGCTTGCCGGTGGCATGCAGGCAGACCTCGAAGTCCTCCTTGCCCGCGTGTACGATTGTCCGCACCGCCTTGTCCGTCACCAGCTCCCAAAAGGGGGCCATATCGAGCTTGCCACTCGGGTCGACCAGAACCACGTCGCTATCCAGCGTTACCTGAACCAGGCACAGTTTCGCAATGTACGTGTCGTCCCGAATGAACTCCGTGTCAAAGGTAAACCGTCCCGCCCGGCGCCACCGCTGACAAAGGGCTTCGAGTCGTTCCTGTCTGGTGACCAGCTCTGGGGTATTCATATTGCACCCGTGTGGCCGCGTGGCCCAGGTTTTCGCGCGGCGGATCGTCGCAATTCAGACGTCCATCTCGCGGCACTAGTCGGGACAGCCGGCGGGCGTCCTTCGAGATCAAGGGAACGAGCCCACTTCATCACGAAGTGGGCCCGCTGGCAAACCGTCGATTCGTGCGCGTATTCGCGACCGGGACATCGCGCGTGGCGTCCTAGACGCCGCCCACCTCGTAACGCACAAAACGCGTCACCGTCAGGTCGGGGGACACCGCCTTCAGCACCTGGCCGACCGCCTGCTTGTCATCCTTCACGAACGGCTGCTCCAGCAGCACGAACTCGGAATACCAGCGGTTGAGCTTCCCGCTGACGATCTTCTCCACGATCGGCTCGGGCTTGCCCTGGGCCTGTTCCGCGAAGGCCGCCTTCTGCTGATCGACTTCCTTTGGATCGGCGTCTTCACGACGAAGGCAGGGCGGGTTTAACGCCGCGATGTGCATGCACAAATCAGCCTTGAGCTCTTCCGAGCAGTCGCCGCTCATCTCGATCAGCACGCCGACCTGGGCGTTGTGGTGCACGTACTGGCCGATGTTGCCACTCAACTGCGCGATCCGCGCGATCTTCATGTTCTCGCGCAGGCGATTGAAGACCTCGTCCATCAACGTGCCGATCGTCTTGGAGGAATCGTCCGGCAGCGGTTGCTCGCGGATCGTCTCGACCGTCGGGGAGTTCGCCCGGGCCGAAACCCGCGCGATTGTCGTCGCCAGGTTTGCGAATTCCTGGTTGCCGGCGACCGGCGTGGTCTCACAGCGCAGCTCGACGATGCCGGCCTGTTTCTGCTCGGGGTCGACGAAACAGGCGATGCGACCCTCGGTGGCTTCACGGGTCGCCATCTTCTGAATCCTGCCGGCGCCCATCTTGCGGAGAATCTCGATCGCCTGCTCTTCGTCGCCGCCGGCTTGGCTGAGAGCCTTTTTGCAGTCCATCATCGGCAGGCCGGTCTTTCCACGAAGGGCCTTGACCATCGCGGCCGTGATCGCCATCACGCTTTCCTCCACTGTTATCCTTGCGATGTATGCTTGAGATACTCAGACCACGCGCGGGCTTGCGCCACACGCCGCCAACATCAACTCAAGCGCGGACTGCACGCCTTACGCCTCCGCCGGTGGGGGGGGCGCGTCCGACTCGGGCCGCTCACTCTCAACGGCGGTCGGCGTCGCCAGCGATTCGGACGCCGGGGCAGCCTCCGGCGGCGATGACGGCTCAGCCACTTCAACCGCCGCGGTGCTCGTCGCGGCGGCCGGTTGCGAGGCCGTCCCCCGTCGAGCGCGACTGCGCGGGGCAGCGGGGGCGGAGCCCGCGGCGCGGCCCTCCGGCTTCTCCGCCGGCTCAGGTCGCGCCCGCTTGCCTTCTTCGACCGCGTCCGTCAGCCTGGTCACCACCAACTGGATCGAGCGCATCGAGTCGTCATTTCCCGGGATCGGAATGCTGGCAAAGTCCGGGTCGCTGTCGGTATCGAGCAGACAG
>CAZDTB010000156.1:0-9508 GCA_964508075.1 uncultured Planctomycetales bacterium | reverse complement strand
AACCATGTGAATGGGATTCGTTCCGCCGCCCGGCAGAGCGCCATCAAAGCGCTGCCGCGCGCCGTCGTCAAGGCCGAGGCCGGCTTGACGAAAACGCTGCGCCAGCGTGAGCCGATGATCCGTCGGCTCGGCCAGTGCGAGACGCTCGAGATCGGGCCTGACCTGGCCAGACCACCCGAATCGGTCAGCAAGGTGCTGAGCGGAATCGAGGTCTATGTCCCGCTCAGCGGGCTGGCGGATCTCGACATCGAACGCGAACGGCTGCGCAAAGAACGGGACCAGCTCAGCGGACACATCAAGCGCCTGGAGGGCAAGCTCGCCAACCAGGGCTTCGTCGCGAAGGCGCCGCCGGAGGTCGTCGATCGTGAGCGATCCCGGCTGGCCGAGCTACGCGAGAAGCTCAACGCGGTGGAGCGCAACTTCGCAGAAGTAGGGGGGTAGTTGGTCAGAACCGGCGTTTGGCGGTCGCGGATCGCTGGGAGTACGACCAGGGACTGAGAGCGCCTAACAATACCCCCCTCCCTTGCAGGGAGGGGCCGGGGGAGGGTCAGAATAGCGAACACCCGACCCCCTCCCTACCCTCCCCCTGAGGGGGGAGGGGTTTTTATCGCGGCTCTATGACGCGTCTTTGGCGGAGCTCCCACCTACCGGCAGGTACACCCGGAACGTCGTACCCTGGTCGAGTTCGCTGTCGACGGCGATGTAGCCCTGGGCTTGCTGGACGACGGAGCAGACCGCGGAGAGTCCCAGGCCGGACTGGTGTTCGTGTCGTTTGGCCGTGAAGAACGGCTCGATGACGCGCTTCCGCGTCTCCTCGTCCATGCCGCAGCCGGTGTCGCTGACGGCGATCATGACGTGGGGTCCGGCGTTGGCGCCGCGGTGGGCGCTGACGTACGCCTCGTCGAAGACGACGTTGGCGGTTTCAAGCGTCAGCTTGCCGCCCGCGGGCATGGCCTCGCGGGCATTGAGAACGAGGCTCATGATGATCTGCTCGATCTGGACCAGGTCGGCGTAGATGCCGTGGAGTCCGGGTTCGAGCGACAGGTCGAACACGGCGCGCTCGTCGAGCAGGCTGCGCAACAGCTCTTCCATATCGCCGATGACCTGGTTGAGATCGAGCAACTGAGGTTTGGCAACCTGGCGACGGCTCAAGGCCAGGAGCTGTTGTGTCAGTGCGGCGGCGCGTCGGCCAACGTGGTCGATTTGTGCGAGGCCGGTCAGCAGCGGGTCGTCGGGAGGCCGTTCAGCCTCCAACTCGGCCGTCATCAGCTCGACGTTTCCGAGGATGGCGGTGAGGATGTTGTTGAACTCATGCGCGATGCGGCCGGCGAGCCGCCCGACGGCCTCGGTCTTCTGTGCCTGATGCAGCCGCGCCTCGAGCTCGGCCCGCTCTTCGTCGGCGCGCTCGTGCTGGGTGATGTCGCGAGATGACAGGACTACTCGGGCTACTTCGCCGTAGCTGTCGAGGATAGGCGTCGCGGTAACCTCTGCGATGATTTCGGAGTCTCGGGCGTTGCGGCGGGTGTGGGTAACCGTCGTTGGCTTTTTGGTCTGGATGACCTCTTCAACCGGGCAACAGATTTCCGACTCGCGGCAGGGGGTATCACGACCGTGCATCAAGCGGTGGCAGGTGAGACCTTCGGAAACGGGGTCCGCGGCGGCGGCCTCGCGGGCGGTGCGGTTGGCCAGGACGACCCGGAAGGCGCGGTCGATAACGATGATGTGCTCAGGGACAGCGTCGACGACGGCTTTCAGAAGGGCCTGCGGAGCCAGCAGCTCGTCGGCAACCGGCCGGCGACCGGTTTTGCGACGGCCGCCGGGCTGCGCCTGGTGGAACGCCTCGCTGCTAGGAGCTGTCTTCACCGGCTCTTGCTCCGCGTGTTTCTGGGGTGTCATCCGACGAACCTCCTATCGGCTGATCGGCCGGGTGCGGATATCGAATCTCGCGGAGGGCGCAGTCAGGCGCGGTCGCGCGGGACGCATCTCATCCAGGCGTTCTTCACCCGTTGGCTGCAATGTTGCCACTTTCAGTAGCGCCCTGGACATGTCCAGGCACCCCAAACTGTCCCGCCCAAAAATGTGACGCGCGATGCCTCGCTAGCCTTGTCTCACGACGTGCTTCAAGATCTTGTAGACACGCGGCGCCGCGACCTTGCAGCCACCAGCACCAATTGTACCCAAATGATCAGCTTTCATTATATCACTCACAGCTTCGCGCGTCATCCCCCCAATGCATCCCGGCTACAGATTTGCCGCGCCGTTACCCATCCGCCAAAACGTGGCCATCGAAGCGTGGTGGCCACTCGGGGGCCGGCGACGGTGTGCGCGAGGATTTATCGATCCTGGCGAACCGCGATCGCGGAGGCGACCGCGTAATCACCGGCGTGTGAGATCGACAGCAATATGTGATCGATGCCAAGCGTGCGGGCGAGGTCGGCGGTCTTGCGGTGCAGCGTGACCAGCGGCTTGCCGAGGGGGTCGGGCAGGGTCTCGATGTCGCGGAACTCGATCCCGCCCCGCCAGCCGGTGCCGAGGGCTTTGAGCACCGCCTCCTTGGCGGCAAAACGACCGGCGAGGCGTACGACCGGCGTCTTGCAGTTGATGCAGTAATCCTGCTCGGCGGGGGTGTAGATGCGGTCCAGGAACGACTTGCCGTGGTCCCGCCAGATTCGGCCGATCCGTTCGCAAACGACGATGTCGATGCCCTGGGCGATGATCTGCATGCAACGAATGTAGCCGAAGTCGGTGTAAAGATGTAGCGGTTGAGCGCTCGGGCGGCCGGAACGACCGGTCGGAGACCGGTCCCACGGGGGACGTAGCGGTGGTCCCGCGTGGCGGCCGTGAACCGATCGCAATCGCCGCGAATTTGCGGGAACTTCGTGTGACAGATCGCGTCCAAGCGGGAGAATAGACCAGCGAACCGCGTATTCCGCGAGGAGACTCTCATGAACATCACCCGAATCCACAATCGCATCGGAGTCGCCGGCCTGTTGGGCTTTCTGGGCGGCATTATCGGGTTGCTGTCACCGGCAACGGCGGTAGGAGAGTCGCCTATCCCGTCGGGGGAGTTGCAGATCGTAGGCGCCGAGGGGGACACGGTGCCCGTGTGTCCGCTCAAGCATACCGACGTCGAGGCGGATATCGTCGGCTTCGTCGCCCGCACGACGGTCAGGCAGATCTTCCACAACCCGCTCGACCAGAAGATCGAGGCGGTCTACGTCTTTCCGCTCCCGCAAGACGCCGCCGTGGATGACATGGTGATGATCGTCGGCGATCGGCGAATCATCGGGCAGATCAAGGAGCGTTCGGAGGCCCGCGAGATTTACGAAGCGGCCAAGGCCGCCGGACACGTCGCCAGCCTGCTCGATCAGGAGCGGCCGAACATCTTTACGCAGTCGGTGGCAAACATCGAGCCGGGCGTGCAGGTCGAAATCGAGATCAGCTACGTCGAGACGTTGAAATACGAGGACGGCGTGTTCGAGTGGGTCTTCCCGATGGTGGTCGGGCCGCGCTACATTCCGGGTGGCGGAAGCGCTCCCGCACCCATGACCACCGGCACGTCCACGCCGCAGGTACCGGACGGCGACAAGATCACGCCCCCGGTCACGCCGAAGGGCACGCGGGCCGGGCATGACATCAGCCTGACGGTGCTGATCGACGCCGGCATGGAACTGTACGACCTGGAGAGCGTGCTGCACGAGGTTGACGTGGCGGCCGACGGTCCGACGCGGGCCGCCGTCACGCTCAAAGATCAGGCCACGATTCCCAACAAGGATTTCATCCTGCGCTATCGGCTCGCGACCGACGAGATCGGCGACGCTTATCTCGCCCATCACGACGAGCGCGGCGACTTCTTCACGCTGATCCTCCAGCCACCGCGACGGATTGTGCCGGAGCAGCTCGTGGCGCGCGAGCTGATCTTCGTGCTCGATGTGTCCGGGTCGATGCGGGGCTTTCCGATCACGAAGGCCAAGGAAGTGATGTCAAAGCTGATCGACACAATGCACGCGGGCGACACGTTCAACCTGATCACGTTCGCCGGGCGCACCAGCATCCTGTGGGATGCACCCCGTCCAAACACCGCGGAGAATCGCGCGGGAGTACAGGAATTGCTGATGTCGCAGCGCGGCGGCGGTGGGACCGAGATGATGAAGGCGATCAACGCGGCGCTCGTCCAGACGCGTGGTGCCGACGATGCAAACGTCATCCGCATCGTCTGCTTCATGACCGACGGTTACGTCGGCAATGACATGGCGATCATCGACGCCATCAGGAAGAACGCCGACACGACGCGGGTGTTCAGCTTCGGCGTCGGCAACTCGGTCAACCGCTTCCTGCTGGACGGGATGGCTCACGCCGGTCGGGGCGAGGTCGAGTACGTCACGCTGGAGAGTCAGGCGGGCGCGGCGGTGGAGCGGTTCCACGAGCGTGTGCTGGCCCCAGTTCTGACGGATGTCGAGATCGACTGGGGCACGCTGCCGGTCGCCGACGTGTATCCAAAACTCATCCCCGACCTGTTCAGCGCCAAGCCGATTATGGTGCACGGGCGGTTGACGGGCCCGGCCGAGGGCACGATCACGCTCCGCGGCAACACGGGGCAGGGGGGCTACGAGGAGCAGATCAGCGTCAGCCTGCCGGGCGAGCCGCCCGACCATGACGCGCTGGCGTCGCTCTGGGCGCGGGCCAAGGTCACCGACCTGATGAATCGCGACCTGGCCGCGATGCAGCGCGGCGAGTTTCCGGAAGATTTGAAATCTGAAATCACAAATCTCGGAATCGAGTTCCGCCTGATGACGCAGTTCACCAGCTTCGTCGCCGTGGAGGAGATGACCGTCACCGTCGGTGGCGAGCCGACCAAGATTAACGTCCCAGTCGAGATGCCCGACGGCGTGAGCTACGAAGGCGTCTTCGGCGAAACGTTGTTCAACGTCAAAGGAGTCCCGGCGGCCAAGATGTCATACTCGCTCGGCGTTCCATTGCGTGGGCGTGGGGCAGGAACTGCCGGTCGCATGGCACCCCCGCCGCAGGCGGCCGCCAAGCGCGAAGTGCAAAGGGCGGGCATCGCGTTGGACTTGGCTGAAGGTGCAGAAGAGGCCGGTGAAGCCATCGGGGACAGTTCGCCAGAGCTGAAGCTGGCCGAACCGCTTCGCGGGCTGGCCAGCAAGGTCGAGACGGACGGCAAGGACGGAAACCTGACGATCGGCGAGTTGAAGGTCGTCGACTACAAGGTCGACGTGATGATCTTCCTGAGCGACGTCACGGAAGATACGCTGACGGCGTTGAAGGAGCTGGGCTTCGTTCAGACCGGCGAGAGCAAGGCGATCAAGCTTCTGATCGGTACGATCGACGTGCGCAAGCTCGATGACCTGGCCAAGCTCGACGCCGTGATTCGCGTCAAGCCGGTGAAGAGCTGACGCCGGTTGTCATTCCGAGGAGCGTAGCGACGAGGAATCTGGCAGCGCGCGAGCGAGGCCAGGTTCCTCGCTTCGCTCGGAATGACAGGAGTATGCTCCGTTCCTCGGAATGGCAGGATTATGCTGCGCTACTCGGAACGGCGCTGGAAGATGAGCACGTTGAACTCGGTGATTTCGAGGGCCTGTTCGTAGTGCTCGTCGAGGAACTCCTGGAACCACACGCCGAGCCAATCGGGGTACTCCTCGGTCGAGTTGGCGAGATCAGCCGGGCTGGCCTCGCCGATCATGGCGTAGTCGTTGGTGCTCATCACTATCAAGGCGGGCGGCGCGGCTTCCAATTGCTCCTTCAGTTCGTGGCGGATGATGTCGGCCTGGCGCGAGCGGGCGACTTGGCCGAGCTTCTCCGTGGTCGCATAGCGGGAAGTGTTCAGTCGACGGCTGTGCAGGTAAACACCCGGCATGTAGCCAAGACACTGGATACGATCGTCCGGACCGGCGAGCTTGACGACCTCATCACCGACGGTCTCCCACAGAGCGGGCTTGCGGTCGATGAAACGATGGACCCAGACCCGGCCGATGGCCTCCCAATGCCACTTGACGCCGGCGATCGCGAAGTAGCCCATCGCGACGAAGCACGCCGTCACCCAAATGCGCTGTTGCAGCCGCTTGGTCAAGTTGATTTCGCCGCGCAGGAAGTTGATCAGGTAGCCCGACATCAGCATCAGCGGAGGGAAGGTCGGTAACAGGTAGTGGCGGAAGTAGTGCGGGCTGACCGCGGCGGCGTAATAAGCGACGGCGTACCAGATAAAGAACAACAGCATGTAGCGCGGGCAGACCGGCCGGAGGGCGCGAATCTGGTCCTCAATGTCGGCCGGGCGATCCTTCGGCCGCACGCGCCAGAAGAACGCGTGGATCAGCGCCGCGATCGTCATCAGCACCGGCAGCAGCAGGGCGGTGGTCATGTGTTGCCGAAGCATGTAGTCGTTCAGTTCGAGATTGGTGAGGCTGCTGCTGCCGATGGTGAAATACGCCCGGTTAAAGCCGAAGACCGCGAAGTAGGCGTGCTCGCCGGCACCTTGTGCGACAATGACAAGAAACGCGATGGCGACGACTGCGACCAGTCCGCCCAGCAGGAGCAGGCAGCGTTTGAGCCCGTCGCGCCAGCCCAGGTCGCGCATGATGACGAGGATGATGGTGTGCAAGCCCAGCGTGCCCCAGGCGGCCAGGCCGACCTGCTTGAACAGCACCGCACAGCCACAGCAGACGCCCGCCAGGAGCCATTTCCACCAGCGGTCGCGCGCGAAGCCGCGGAAGTAGAGGGCGACGGCGGTCAGCTCGAACGCCATCAGGAACGTCTCGGTGCGGTTGGTTCCGCCCTGGAAGAAGCCGTGCGTGAGATAGAACCCGGCCAGGATGGTGGCGATGCCGGCGGCCCCGCGAAAGTAGACCGAGACCGAGATAACAAAGAAGGAGACCAGCGAGACGGTCACGGCGAGGACGCACAGGCAGACGACGCCGGCGTAGCTGTCGCCGCCGATCAGGAAGCCCAGGGCGTTCGTCCAGTAGATGCCGGGCGGCTTGTTGTCCCAGACGTCTTCGTAGATGACCGCGCCGTGAGCGATTCGCCAACCGAAGTAGCCGAAGAGCTGATCGTCGACGACATCGACGCGGTTATGGGCCGCGATCTGCGAGATCGTGACGATCGGCACCAGCAGCAGCACCATCGTCACGATCAGGATCGGCCAGCTAGTCTGCTGACCGATCGGGTCGGGCGGCAAGGCCCGGGTCGTCGCTTCCGGCTTGGCAGAACTGGTCAACGCTGGGTCACTCTCGGTTTAGCGCCGCGCGCAGACGCTGGTCGACGTTGCTCCAGTTGACGACGTTCATAAACGCCTTGATGTAGCTCGAACGCTTGTTCTGGTACTTGAGATAGTACGCGTGCTCCCAGACGTCGAGCACCAGCAGGGGCACGGCACCCCAGACGGCGGTGTTCTGGTGCTTCTCGGCCTGCACGACGACCAGGCGCTGGGCCGTGGGCTCGAACGCGAGGATGCCCCAGCCGCTGCCCTGGACCTGCTGGGCAGCGGCCTGGAAGTTTCCGCGGAAGGCATCGAGCGAGCCGAAGTCGCGTTTGATCATCCGGGCGATTTCGCTGTCCGGTTCGGGATCGCCGCCGCCCTCGCGGGCCATGTTGCCCCAGAGGATCGAGTGCAACAGGTGGCCGCTGAGGTTGAACGCGAGATTGTCGGTGGCCGCTCGCACCTGCCAGATCTGCTCACCGCCCACCCGCCGAATGGTCTCCAGCTCCGCGACGGCCGTATTCGCGTTTCTCACATAGCCGGCATGGTGCACGTCATGGTGCAGCTTCATGGTTTGCGCATCGAGGTGCGGCTCGAGATCGCTGTAGTCGTATGGCAGGGGGGGGAGAACGTACGGGCCGCCGGGGGGCGGTTGAGGTGCCGAATGAGTCTCCTGGGCACAGGCGCTGTCACCGCCGAGTGCGTACCAGCCGCCGATCAAGGCAGCAGTACCCAGGATATCGCGTCGCGTGCAGTGTGTCATAGCTCTCGCTCCTCGCCGGGCTGGGCCGGGATTGCGTGCGGTCGGGTCCGCCCAGTCCTGGCCGCCGTAGCCTACCGATACGACCAAGGGGCGACAAGCGGGCACGGAGTCCGCAGGCGGGCCGCGAGGACGCGACGTGCTATAACGGAGAACGCTGCGGCGCAGGTATGAGGCAGATGATTTCGAGCCGTTCGCCGCCGGTGTTCTGGAACTGATGCTTTTCGTTGGCCGGCACCCAGACGATGTAGCCGGCTTGGAAGGGGAGCTCGCCACTCTCGCTCTTGATGACTCCCTGCCCCTTGAGGGCCAGGGCCTCGTGCTCATAGTCGTGCTGATGATACGGCGTGTGGCCGCCGGGTTCGATTTCGAAGTGGCGCATGTGGAACGTGTTGGCACCATCCTCGGGGCCGATCAACATGCGCATGCGTACGCGCTCGGCGCCGTCGAGCCAGAGGTCGGTTTGCTCGTGGTCTACAATACGAGTGACTTTCATGGCATAGCTCAGATTTCAGCTATTAGCCGTCAGCTATCCGTCGCAACATCCACTTGCGGGGCCGATGTCCTTAACCCCATTCTCGATTTCCACTCTCAGCTCGCCGTCGTTGTCTCGCACTCCTCATTGACTCGTGATCCATCGGTCTGGCGCGCGGGTGTAGTCGAGGATCTCGTCGGGTCTGAAGAACAGCTTGATCTCCGCGCGGGCGGTCTCAGGGCCGTCGGCGGCGTGAATCAGGTTGTAACGCTGATCGAGGCCGAAGTCGCCACGGATCGTTCCCGGGGCGGCTTGCCGCCCGTCGGTGGGCCCGACCAGAGCGCGTACGACGTCGATCGCGCCGGGACCTTCAAGCACGGCCAGAATCACCGGGCCGCTGGTCATGAACTCGACCAGGGAATCGTAGAACGGCTGCTGCTGGTGAACCGCATAGTGCTTGCGGACCTGCTCGAGCGGTGATTGTTGCAGCTTGAGCGCGGCGATGCGCAGACCCTTGTCCTCAAAACGAGCGAGGATTCGACCAACCAGCAGGCGGTTGACCGCGTCGGGTTTGAAGATGACCAGCGTACGTTCCATTACTGCTCCCGTCTCGGGCTACCGTAGATCAGCGGAGGATTGTAGCAGACGGCGCGCGGCGCACCAAGACGTCGTAGGGAACGTGGCACCTGCGGGCAATTTCGAGGGCACGAGGCGCCGCGCGGGCTGAAGCCCGTGGCTCTTCAATGGTGTCGATCGCCGTGCACGGTAGAATAACCACAAGGAGTGAGAATGACTGGAGGATCTTCGCGGGTCAGCGACGCTGAGAGGCCAAAACGTCGGCTGCCTTCATGGCTCAAGCGGCCAATGCCGACGCGCGGAATGCTGGATACGCGCAGGCTCCTGAACGGTCTGCGGCTGCACACCGTTTGCGTCGAGGCCCGCTGCCCGAACCTGACCGAGTGCTGGTCGCGCGGGACCGCGACGTTCATGATCCTCGGCGACCTATGCACGCGGCGTTGCCACTTCTGCGCGGTCACGACCGGGAAACCTCTGCCGCCGG
>CAZDTB010000155.1:0-9579 GCA_964508075.1 uncultured Planctomycetales bacterium | reverse complement strand
TGTCGGCGTCGTAGGCGTATTTGACAGGCGAGACGCCTGTCCCACATACCTCGGTCAGGTTCTAGTCCTTGTCGTAGGTGAACGACTCGGTCGGTGTGTTGGGGTCGTTCGGGTCGTTGATCGAGTCGTAGAGGTTGAGGGCGTTGGGGACGTACGGCGTGTTGGGATCGCTCCCGAGCGTGAACCAGTCCCAGTTGCCGGCGGTGTCGTAGACGAACTGGCGGTGGTAGCTGGAATCCTCGTTGGTCGTCGAGGGCGGGCTGGTTATTGCCGACTGGCGATGACCGGGCTGCCGCATTCGGGGCACACTCCACTGGTGTTGCCAGTCAGATTGTAGCCGCAGGTTGCGCAACAGTTCGCGGACCGCCGACCGGAGCGCTTTCCGAGTCCAAACAGGAGAAGACC
Organism: uncultured Planctomycetales bacterium; assembly: GCA_964508075.1. GTDB lineage: Bacteria > Planctomycetota > Phycisphaerae > UBA1845 > Fen-1342 > JALSRY01. The sequence continues at coordinate 9,174 of CAZDTB010000155.1, read as the reverse complement.
GACCGAGGTGGCTGGATAAACCATGAAGGCCGCAAAGGCAGCAGTGGGCGGGATGTGAAACCCGTATCTAACCCAGTACTCCGCTTGCGGAACCGGGTCTCTGGGACCTTCGGTCGAACGCGTGACAGCGATCGCTCCGGCGTCAAACAAAACACGTGGTTTGGGCAGTTCGGCGCGATTGGCGACCCTGCGCGCGTAGCACAAGAGGCGCTGCATCTCCCATGTACTTACGCCAAGCTCGTTCCGTCCGACTCCCTATCCAAGACACCGGTTGTCCGAGAGTAGCCACGCAGAGTATCCAGACCGCGCAAGTGATTCGCAGAAGCACAAACCCCCAGTGCAATAGCACGCCTACTTTGTGAAATGCTCGTGATTGCGACGCCACTGTGCCTACCGTCTTTTCCCGTTTGTGCCGCGTGCTATGTCATCCACGTATGAGTAAAGGGGAGAAGTCCAGTTTTTACACCTCCGTCGCCGTTCTTTTCGACCGGGCGCGCGGGCGGAACGTGGACTCCAGGTGAAGACGCTTCGCCGTGCGCCTCTGCCAGGATCGGCTGCCGAAGGTCCGACCGCGCGCGGGCGAGGTTCTCACGGCCGCCAGCTATTCTTTCGTCTCCGGGGGCCTCACTCGCTGCCGCCCGCCTGGCCTTTCGGACTGGCTTTGACGCGCTGCGTGTTCGATCCCACCGCCGGGGATCCGGAGAGCCTGGAAAACCGTCCGCCGATCTCTGCCGGATCGCCCTTATAGCCCAGCTTGTGAAAATCCATGTTGGCGCGCGGGCGACCCGCTGTGTTCATCGCCTCGTATACCCGCCCAAGGGCCTGCCTCATGCTGGGAGAGGCGTTCTGGTGACAACGGGAACAATTAACGGCCTCGTTGGCGGTGTGACATTGCACGCAACTCAGGGCCTGTCCAGAGGGCACAACTTCGTGGTTGATCGCCCAGTGCATGGTCGTATCCACGAAGCCGTATTCTCCGCTGTACGGCAGCCCCGCGGCTTTCATCCCGTCCTTGGCCGCTTCGCCCCAATCCCACTTGTCCCAGAACCCGCCGAAAACATTGGGTACAACGAGGTAGTTGTTAACGCTGTCGTATATCTGGCGGCCACGGTGGATCTTGTAGGGGTAAACCCTGGCGGTCGGATCGTTGATGTTCCCGAGGGGCGGATTCATGTGCAGGGTTTGCTCCGGATCAATGATCTCTGGGAGAACGTAGCGTTCATGCTTGCCGTTGGACCAGGCGTACTCGGGCTGCACGTTCTTGCCCCAGACGAAATCACCCTTCTCCTTGAGCCACGTTGGCTTGCCGTACTCGTCCTTGGTGGTGGTCTTGTCGAGTCCGCCCTGCGACCAATCCCAGTACAACTTCGTGGGCTTACCCTTGGCAAAGACGGGAATGTGGCAGGTCTGACAGGCAATAGTGCGGCAGTGATCGTCCAAATGGACGTTGAGCAGGCCGGGGCCCACGTGGGGCCGGTCGGTGTGACACTGCTCGCAGGTCACGCGACCCTCACGGGCCGGTGTCCCATTACAGGCACCGGAGATCTGGTGCGCAACGCTGCGGTGGCAGTCCGTACAACGGAAGTCGTACTTGCCCATGTGAACATCGTGCTCGGGTGGCGGATCAATAAGCGTGGAGTCCATATCGCCATGCTTGACCCCGTCGCCCCCACCACCGTTGAAATGGCACACGCCGCAGGTTGCCCGGCTCGACCGGCCAACGTGCTTGGCAATGTTGACCAGGTCCACCGGCAGCATCATTGTGCCGGACTTCGGCGGCCACTCGCGTCCATCCGGATAGTCCTGTTTGAGGACCGGAAGCCCGGCCGCGGTTGGATACTTCTTGTAGGTGCCGGTGGTGTCGTGGCAAACCAGACAATCGATGTTGCCGGGGTCATCGAAGTCGAAGGACATGTCCTTCCAGCCATAGCCGATGTGGCAACTTGTGCACCGCGGCCAGTTGCTGGCAACGTGGAGGCAGTAGTTGTTTATGATGTTCCGCTTGCCGAGATCGTTGTCGTTCTCGTGGCCGAGGGTGTCGGGCGAGCGGCCGGTCCACGTCCAATGCGCCGTCTTGAGGATGTCGTGCCCCTGCTGCTCGTGGCACCGCAGGCACTCAGCGGTCACCTGCTGAGCTGTAACGTCCCCGGTCAACTCGATGCGCGACTCGTGGCTGGGCACGCGCGGGCGATGGCAACTGGTGCAATCCGTCGGCCCGGCGGCTCGGCGCACGTGGCAGTCGATACAGCTTTGGTGGTAGGCACCCTTCAGGCCGGGACGAAGAACGTGCTCCGGCTCGGCGGGCAGACGGTGGCACTGCCGACAACCCGTAAGGCTGCGACCGCCAAGCTGCTCAAAGGTCACCGGTACACCAATCCGATCGTCCGGCGATTGCGGCACGCGGTGATGGCAAACGGTGCAGTCGCCCGAGGCTATATTGGCGTGCTTGCGGTGCATGAAGCGAACCGGATCGTAGTCGTCGCCAAACCGCTTGAGCAGGGGGCTGTCGAGCATCCACAGGGCCGGGGCGTTGCTGATGGCAGGGCCCGCCTCGGCCGGCTGGATCATTGGTTGCTCGGCCCGGGCTGCCGTGACCGGGAGCAAGAGCATCGCCAACACAGTCACCGTTCCCACCGCCGCGCCCTTCCTGACCCTTTGCGGCTCGAGCGTGGGATCTTGGGCTTCACCGGCCGGCATAATCGGGCACCAAGCCAGGAAAACTCGATAGCAAAAGATGACCGTCGATACAAAGCCGACGGTGATACCGATTTCACTGATCGAGGGGAAATAGCCGTGGGTGGCATAAGGTGGATGGTAGCCCACCAGGAAAACGTTGATGCGGTTGAGCACCACGCCGCCGATGATCAGGCATGAGGCGAGGAACAACCCCCCGGGCGACCGTCTGACGCTGGGGATCGCCAGCAGGATGATCGGCAAGAGCACGCCGAAGAGAACCTCGACCAGGAACGCGCGTGAGTCGGTGCTGCCGTCGAACAGGTACACCCCCGTGCCGCGGATGAGCATATCGCCGAGCTTGAGAATCGCGTAGATGAGCAGGAGCACCAGCGTATAGCGACCCAGACCACCCAGCAGGTGCATTTCGGGCTTACGCCGGAACGCTCTCGAGGCACAAAGCGATTCGAACATCACCATCGGCAAGCCCACCGCGATCGCCGAACTCAGGAACAGTAGCGGCAGGATCGGCGTGTACCACAGCGGATGCAGCTTGTACGGGGCAATCAGCATGAGCGAACCCAGCGAGGACTGGTGCATGCACGACAGCACGATGCCGGCGATGATGAACACCGGCATGATGACATTCAGCCCGGTCCGCAACTTCGAGAGCGGCGGCTCGATCGCCCTCAGCACGCCCGCGGTCCGACTGGTTTTGTCCACGTGCTGGCGGATACCCTCGATGACCACCGGGGCAAACTCGATCGTCAGCACGGTCAGGTAGACCATGACACACATGCCGACTTCGAACAGGACCGAATTGCCCTGCCAATAGATTATGGGGTGCCAAATGAAGTAGTATCGACCCAGGTCCACCAGCAACGCGGCGCCCACGAAGGCGTAGCCCAACCAGGCTGTCAGCAATGCCGGCCGGATGATCGAGTGATACTTCTTCCGGCCCATGACGTACACCAGTGCCGCGGTTGTGAAACCGCCCGCGGCCAGGGCCACGCCTGTGGCCACGTCCACCGCGATCCACAGGCCCCAGGGGTACGCATTGTCGAGATTGGTGCTGAAGCTTAGCCCCTGGGTGAACCGCGCCGCGGCGAACGCCGCCGCGGTGAGCATCAGGGCCAAGAGCAAGTAGGTGCCCGGGCGCCAAAAGGGGATAGTCAGTCTCTCGGGCTGCTCGTGCGCTTGCATTACTTGCCCTCCTTTGCCGCGGCCTCTGTTTCGGACGACTGTTTGACGCGGCCCCTCCGACCGGCCGCCCACATGATCCCGCCCAGCACTACGTACAAGCCGATCGGGGCGGCGAAGTACTTGAAGATGCCGTGTTGGATGCTCTCGCTCAGACGCGGCACGGGCTCCTCGCCGAGCGTGACAAAGCCGATCTCATCGAACGGCCGGCCGGCGAGGTAAAGCCAGGCCGTCCCGCCGACCTCATGCTCGCCGTAGATGTGATCCACGTAGCGGGCGGGATTCTGCTCGATCCGTTTTTTGGCCAGCTTCAGCACGTCGGCGCGTTTGCCGAATACGATCGCCTCCCGCGGGCAGGCGGCGGCGCACGCGGGCTGTCCGCCAGCTTCACTGATCCGCTCGAAACAGTAGAAGCACTTCCGGACGCGTGGGGTCAGGGCGACCTCGTACTCATAGGCGGGGATTTGGAAAGGACACGCCACCAGGCAATAGCGGCAGCCGATACACTTGTCGAGGTCGTAGATAACCGCGCCGTTCTCCGCCCGGGTGAGCGCTCCGACGATGCACGCCGACACGCAGGCCGGATCCAGGCAATGCATGCACTGGAACTTGGCAAACGTGTCGGGCCGGTCCTGTTGAGCCGGTGAGGGGGCGCCCGGATAGCGGTTGACCACGGTGAACGTCGCGGATGAAGGTCGCCGGGGCTTGAGGAAGGCCTGTTCGCCGTAGCCCCCGGCCGGAGCGGGATTGCTGTTGGCGGCGTTGCAGGCCTTCTCGCACTCGCGGCAACCGACGCACAGAGTGGTGTCCACCAGGCAGCCTAGTCCGCCGTCGTCCTTTGTCGCGGAACGCGGTGAGTCTGCGGCGGTGGCTGCGGTGGCCAGGTATCCCAACGCCGCCCCGCTGCTCGTTTTCATGAACGTTCGTCGGTTCATCTTCTCCCTTTCAGCCGAGATTTCCCATTTACCGAATGGAGTAAAGGGGGTAAGTCCAATTTCTGCACCTGCGTCGCCGTTCTTTTCGGCCGGCCGCGCGGGCGGAACGTGGATTGTAAGCGAAGACGCTTCCCGGTGCGCTTCTGCCAGGATTCGCTGCCGAACGGCCGACCTCGTCCGATCGATGTCCTCACGGCTGCCATAGGCTCGCCGTCCCGCCACGGCCAGGGCACGAGGCTGGCGTGGGCGTACTTCCGGATCGTCGTGACCGTGTCCTGCTCACACGCCATGAGTGAACTCGCCCAACTGATCCATCGATTTGCGAAGCGCTTCCAGGGCCCGTTTCGTCAGGGCGACAATTGCCGCCTTGGACTTGCCCAGACGGGTAGCGACGTCGTCCACCGAAAGCCCGTCCAGAAAACGCATCTGAATGACGTGGCGGTGAGGCTCGGAGAGATCGGTGATGCACGCCGACAGGGCCCGGAGTACTTCCTCGCGTCGGGCCACGCGACTCGGTGTGCCCGAGTCCGCGAAGAGCTGGTCGAGCAAATCCCAATAGGAGTCGGCCGCGGGCGTTCCGATCGTCACCTCGCGGTCGATATCGCGCATCTGGTAGTGTGCCGCTCGCCGTGCCGCGGCCAGCTTGCGATCCAGGATGGCGTACACCCAATTCAGGAAGGAGCCCGGGCCGCGATCCTCGAACCAGTTGATCTGCCGGAAGACGTCCAGGTAGACCTCCTGCAGGATGTCTTCCGGGCCGCGCTTGGCCTTCATCGCCGCCGGCAGCCGGGCCGCGGCTCGCGCTCGCAACCGTCGGTGGCACGCGGTCAGCAGCTTGGTCAGCGCCAACTGGTTGCCACGTTGGGCCGCTGTGACCCAGATCGCGATCTGGCTGGCCTCGGTCATGGCTTGGTCACTCAACCAACAACGAAATGCCGAAAGACGGCCGCACAGGAACGCCGCAGTAGACGTCAGGGACGTCAGCCCTTTCGGAATCCTGCCCGCCTATCATACCGCCCGCATGGGGAAGGCGAAGCGGTTTGCCCGCGTTTTGCAGTTAGGCTACGATTCAAGCGCGGGCACGGCTGAGTAACAGCGACCGTAAGACAGGTGGAGACGGAGTCATGGAGTCCGCTTCGCCGCAGAACAATGCCGAGCGCGAGGAAAGCATCCTTGCACTCGTGAACGAGTACCTCGACCGTCGACAAGCCGGCGAAGATCTCACGGCGGAAGGCTTTGCCGCCGAGCACGCCGAACTGGCTGAGGAGCTGCGGGAGTCTCTGGAGGGGCTGCCGCTGATCGACGAAGCCCGGACCCACGTCGACGACACCGTCGCTGCTAAGACTCCACGTGAGGCGCCGCCGTTGCCCACGGTCGAGGGTTACGAGCTGATCGAGAAGATCGGCCGCGGTGGCATGGGGGTCGTCTACAAGGCACTGCAGGTGTCCACCAAGCGGGTCGTGGCCCTGAAGGTCATGCTCGGCGGACCGTTTGCCTCTCCGGTGGCCCGGCGGCGCTTCGACCGCGAGGTGGAGCTGGCCGCCCGCCTCCAGCACCCCAGCATCGTCAGAGTCCTGGAAAGCGGCGAGATCGCCGAGCAGCGGTACTACGCCATGGACTACGTGTCCGGCGTCCGGCTGGACGACTACCTGTCCGCCGCGCAGTGCGATGTCCGCGCGACGCTGAAGCTGTTCGCACGGATCTGCCGGGCGGTGCACTATGCCCACGATCACGACGTGGTGCACCGCGATCTGAAGCCGCCCAACGTGCTGATCGACGAGCAAGGCGATCCCCACATTCTGGACTTCGGGCTGGCCAAGGCGACCGATGAGGCCGGCACCGAAGAGACGCTGATCACCTGCGTCTCACTGCCCGGGCAAGTGTTGGGCACGCTGTTCTATCTCTCGCCGGAGCAGGCCGCCGGCACGCCGAGTGAGATCGACGTTCGCACGGATGTTTACGCGCTGGGCGTGATGCTGTTCGAGGCCCTGACCGGCTCGTTTCCGTTCGATGCGACGGGTCGGCCCTCAGAGGTAATCCGACGCATTCTGGAAACTCCGCCCACCCGACCATCCGCGCTTTCAGGCCGGGTGGACGGCGAGCTGGAGACAATCATTCTTAAAGCCCTGGAGAAGGAGAAACCCCGCCGCTATCAGTCCGCCGAGGACCTGGCCGAGGACCTGCGTCGATACCTGGAAGGCGAACCGATCCTGGCCCGCCGGCCGAGCGGTCTCTACGTGCTCCGCAAGAAGCTGCGCAAGCATCGCTTGGCTGTCGCCGTCGTCACCGCGGTCGCAGCGTTGAGCCTGGTCGCCGTCTTCGCCGAGATCTGGTCGCGTCAGCAGACGTTGGCCGAAGCCCGCCGGGAGTTGGCCGAGGCTCGGCGACTCGCGCTGCATGTTCAGGACGGCCTGGAGGGCCAGATCCCGAGCGCTCAGGTTGGGCATGCGCAGAGTCTCATCGAGCGGCACCCGGAATTGCCGGAAGCCGCGCTGGTGTGGGCCCAGACGCTCCACAGGAGCGGACAGGAATACTCGGGAGTCGGCTTCCTCGAAGGCGAGCTGGAGCGCAATCCATCGCGCTGGGCCTGCCGAGCGTTGCTGGCGGAGTTTCGGCGGGCGGCCGGCGACACCGAGCGAGCCGACGCGGAGGAAGCGCGGGCCGAGCGTGACGCACCGGATACGGCCGAGGCGTGGTATTTGCGCTCCTTCACTACACTCGACAAGCAGCGCGCCCTGGAGTGCGCCGAGCAGGCTGTACAACGCCAGCCGTCGCACGTTCTGGCCTGGCTGCGCCTGACCTGGCTACGCCTGCGCACTGGTGACCTGGATGGCGCTCTGCAAGGCGCCGACCGACTCATGGAGCTGGGCGAGAGTAATGAGGACTGGGCGCTCTTCAAGGGAACCGTCCTCGCCAGACAAGGCCGTTTTCAGGAGGCCATCCGGGTATACGCTCAGCTCGGGGCCAATCGGTACGTCTACCTGGCGCACACCTATCGGCGGATCAAGGAGTACGAGAAGGCCATCGAGTGCTATACCAAGCTGATCGAAGGCCAGGGTGAGACCGTCGGTAGCATGTGGTATCTCTATCAGCGGGCCACGCCGCTGTGGATCCTGGGTCGGCGCGAGGAGGCCCTGGAGGACTACCGCCGCTTCCGCCTCCTGCGGGGCCGACCGGATTATTCCGACGCCCGGCAGTACATCATTCTCCGCGACCTGAACCGGAACGACGAAGCTGAGCAAGTCATGGAGGCCGCGCTGCGCGACCTCGATGTCCGGGAAGCTTGGCTGCGCCGGATCTTCCGGTGTCTGTCCGGCAAGATCAGCCCAGAGAAGCTGGTCGCCGCGCCTGAGCCGCGGGAAAACCCCGAGAAAGCCTGCGAAGCATACTATTATGCCGGTGAGGCATACCTGCTGTCGGGTCAACTGGCTGAAGCCCGCCAGTCGTTCGAGCAGTGCGTGGAAACCGGTGTCCAGTTCGACCCGGACGCTTCCCCGGAAACCCCCATGAACGAGTACGAGCTGGCCCAGTGGCGCCTCGACTCCCTCTTCGCCGACGACAACCCCACTTCCCGTCCCTGAAAAATCCAAAAAACCGCGTCGTTTAACAGCACCGTGCGCAATGTAGACCTTGACGGGCTGCGTAGCCCGGCGCCCCGTCGGCTGGGCCGGCTGGCCAACGCCTAACGCCGGCGGGCTCGACCGCGCGGCTGAGAGAACACGGATAGGCGGTTTCTCCGAGGAGACACGTTATGTTAGGGCTGAACGACATCAGGAGACTTTCCTTTCGAAGGGGCATCGGTGTAGGGCTGGTCGTGCTCCTGGCCGGCGTGTGGCCGGCGGCGGCGCAGAACGACGGCTCGATCGTGGCGTGGGGAGATAACGGCTGCGGTCAATGCACCGTGCCGGCGCCGGGCAAGGGCTTTGTGGCGGTGGCCGCGGGCGGGTACCACAGTCTCGGCGTGAAGATCAACGGCACGATCGTGGCCTGGGGACGCAACAACGCCGGTCAATGCACCCTGCCGGCGCAGAACTCGGGCTTCGTGGCAGTCGCGGGGGGCGACTTCCACAGTCTCGGCCTGAAGGCCAACGGCTCGATCGTAGCCTGGGGACGCAACACCAATGGCCAATGCAATGTGCCTGCGCCCGACCCGAACGCCCCCTTCGTAGCGGTCGCGGCGGGCTACGCCCACAGCCTCGGCCTGAAGGCCAACGGGTCGATCGCGGCGTGGGGGCTCAACAGTGACGGCCAATGCAACGTGCCGGCGCCGAACACGGGTTTCGTGGGGCTCGAGGCGGGCTCCTACCACAGTCTCGGCGTGAAAGCCAACGGCTCGATCGTCGCGTGGGGATGGAACGCACACGGG
>CAZDTB010000154.1:0-9661 GCA_964508075.1 uncultured Planctomycetales bacterium | reverse complement strand
CGCTACCGGGAGTTGCTTCTCCGCAACGACAACCCCGAGCCCAACGACGCCGAAGCGCTGACCAAGGCTATGCAGATTTTGGGCCGCCAGCCCGAGGATCTGCCAGGCGATATCGGAATGGTGCGCGCCTTGGTCGCGGCCGCGGAGGCCGAACGACAGGCGCGGAAACTCGACGGTCCCTGGGAAAAGGCCCGCCAGGCCTTGAAGGAAACCAAGCTGCGTATTGACCAGGAGCGCGCGGCTTTCGAGAGGCGTGTGACTGAAGAGTTGCGAGCCGCAGAGTCTGCACACCGACGAGTGACGGCAGAGCGGCACTCGTTGCAGGTCGTGAGCGAGCAGGCACCCATCGACGAATGGACAGGCGTCCTCGAGGGCATATCCGTCGAGGAAGCGTGTGCAGCACGCCGCGCGGCACGCCGCGGCACGGTGCCGACGCCCGCGCCGGTGACCCGGGAACAGGTCATCGAACGATGCCGCCATGAGATGCTCGAGCTGAGGTACATGCCTGCGGTCGGAAGCGCCGTGGACAAGGTGAATGCCGAGCTGCGCGTGGCGGGTTTCGAGCCGTTTACGGACGCCGAAATCCGCAAGCATGGCGTCGAGGCTTGGACAGTGCCGCTCAGACCTCGTATTCACGGCTCCGCCGTACCGTCATCGCCGACTGCCGAGCGGGAGCGGGAGCTTTTGGCAGCGAATGCAGCAGCGGCCGGCGACCAGACAACGTTATAAGCGGCCTGGCGCGTAGCGCCCGGCCGCGCCGCGATTGAGCGGTGTGAGAAGTTGGGAATTTCCGACATACAGCTCGACGAACTGCAAACCACGCTCGATGCCGGCGGTGAGCTGCCGGGCCGCGCCGCGTGCGAGTTGATCGCGGAGGTGCGCGAGTCCCGCCGCATACTCGGCCTGGCGGCGAACGCCGTTGGGCTCGTGAGCGGTGAGGCGCTTCGCGTGGCCGGGCGTGCTGAGCAGCTCGTGGAGCGTTATCGGGAGGCGGCCCTGGCCGCCGACGATGGGCACGCGACCAAGACGGTTGACTGGCCACACGGCTTCGAGCCGCCAGCCGCGGACGATGCCTGAGGATTTACGATGCCAGACGAAACCGAGATATTCCGCCTCGACCTCGACACGAGCCAGATCGAGCGTAAAGCGGCCCGCGTCGAGCAGATCGTAGCCGACATCAAAACGAAACGCGGCAAGGGGGAGGACGTTTCCGACCTTGAACAAAGTCTGAACAAGGAACTCGACTCGCTCGGCCAGTTGGCCCAACAGGAGAAGAGGGCGACCACCACAACGGAGGACCTCGTCAAACAGAAAGAGAAGCTCGCCGCGGCGATGCGCATGGTGGGGTCGCAGAGTTCTGGGTTAGTGGGTGACCTGGGGGGTGTGATCGAGCTCATGATGAGCGGGCAGAGGGCGGTGATCGGGCTAGCGGGCGCGCTGGCCGCGCTGGGTGCGGTGGTCGGGGTTGTACAGCACGTTCGTGCAGAGTTTCAAAAACTACGCGAGGAACAAGAGCGCATTGATCAGACGTATCAGAAGATGAAGCAAGGCTTCATGGACACAAGCCTCGCCATGGCCGAAACGCTTCAAAAAACCGGTACTCTAACCGACGAGACCTGGCAGGCCAGTCAGAGCCTCTTCAAGGCGCTGACTGCGAGATTCGGTCGCGATGTTGCGCGCCAGATCGCACCGCTCGCCGCAATGGAAGGGGTGAGCGGGCAGGAAGCGGCGCTCGCGGCCCAGTTGCAGCTTATGGGCGCACGTTTCGAGCCGGGCGAGATGCGAGAGGGCCTCGCCAAGCTGAGCGCAGAGAAACCGGAAGCCGTCGCCGCGGCCCTGGCGCAGATTGCGCGACTACCAGAGGAGATCGCCCGCCAGCGTGTTGTGAGTGCGGAGGCGATTCCAGGCGGACTACCACGCTCGACGCCAGAGGAACATGTCCTTGATTACCTGCGGGAACGAAGAATCCCGGTAAGAGGTGAGGGGGGACCGCGGGAAGCCTGGCCTGCCGATGTCAAACGTGTCATGGAATTGAGCAAGGAACTAGAGACCGCGCAGGCCAAGATGAAAGAGCTTGGGGAAAGGTGGGGTATCGTGCGATTCTTCGACGCCAACGCAGAGCGCGATATCCTGCTTACCATCGCGGCGAAGAAAAAAGAGCTAGCCGAGATCGGTGAGGCTGCTCAGGTAATCCCAGAGCGAATGGCGCGCGAGTCGGCGGCAGAAATGGGCCAGGTTGCGCCGCCGGCGCTTCCGCCGGCGCCAGTCTATACCCAACCGGTGACGGTGAACGTTCTCAACGAGCATGTCGGCACGCAGATCAACGCGGGAACGCGAAGGTTCATGCCCCGGTCCGGCGATATTGGGGCAGCAGGACTCGGGGCTACGTACAAAACTGGGCTGCCATGAGGGTGAACCGATGACGCAGGCTACAGCACGCCGCTCCACGCCACTGAAGCGGATCACGTCCGGCCAGGTCCGCGCGTTGCATGCGATTGGCCGCGCGCGTGGTCTGGATCACGAAGCGTTGCGTGACGCGGCGGGCGTCGAGTCGCTCACACACTTGTCGGTTACTGAGGCCGCTCGGCTGATCGAGCGGCTTCAAACGAAGTCGCATCGTCGAGACTGGTCACCGGGCGAGCCTCCTGATCGGGCATCAGCTCGCGGGGTCATCCGTCTCGCGACCGAGCGACAACGGAACTACATCGCGTACCTGTTCGACCAGCTCGGCTGGGATGCCGAGAAGGCCGCCGGCTGGCTCCAGAAACGCCACGGCATTCGCGACGTGGCCGGCGGCACGTTCTCTGCTCGGGCCGCGTCCGAGGCGATCACTCAGCTTGAGCACGCCGCCCTGAAGGCTTCTCACGGGTCGAGTCTGGAGGACGTTTCGACGGGCGATTGAACGTCCGTCTAACCGCGTTCGATCGCGCTCGCGAACGTTTTTGCGAGTTTCAACCTGCCGACCGGTGCCGAACCGGCGCCGCACAAAGCTCAGGGGGTTCCCAGGGAGAGTCTGTCTGCGGTTTCGTCCTGGACTTTATGCAAAGTGTCCCGGAGATTTTGACGCCGACTACCGCGCGCGGGGCGGGCTGGAGGCGGCCGACTTTGCCCGATTTGGCGTGTCCGCAAAAATTCACAAATACCGGGCCGGCCCTTGCGAATTCGATCTTGGACACGATCGGTGAGCCGTGCCCCGTGCCGTCGCCCGCCATCCGGCCCGGGTGTCGGTGCCGCGGAGAGTCTGGCTCAATTCACAGGTTGACTTGATGGAGAAGAGACATGGAACGTGCGCGAGTTTTACGAGGCGCGGGGGGCGGACTGCTGTTGCTCATTCTGGCCGTGGCACCGGTGGTGCAGGCCCAGTCCGCGGAAAGTAAATTCCACCGGGCCTATTTTATGGAGCACGCGCGTGGCGATCTGGCCGCCGCCGCCGCCATCTACACCGAGGTCGCCGCTGATCGACGGGCCGACGCGGGGCTCAAGGCCCAGGCTCGGGCACGCGGTCAGGCCTGCCAGGAAGAGTTGGCCAGTGCCGACTTCGCCAAGCTGATGCCGCCCAACGCGTTGGCCTATGTCGAGCTGAGCCGGCCGGGCGGACAGCTTTCGCGGCTGCTCGAAATGCTGGGACTGATGCGTGAGGATGGAAGCGTCATCGGCGATCCCGAGCAGCGTCTCGCGATCAGCCCGGAGCTGATCCGTGAGCTGCTCGGCATTCGCGGCGTCGCCGCCGCGGTGACCGGCTTCGACCCGGCCAGCGAAACGCCCATGGGTGTGGCGATCCTGCACCCCGGTGACATTGGCGTCATTCGCGGTTTGATCGAGACCGCGCTGCCCGCCGGCGGACAGATCGTCGATCCGATCGAGGGCTACCCGACGTTCAACATCGAGGGTCAGGTCTTCGTGACGCTCACGCAGCGCCTGGTGATCGTCAGCGCCCAGCCGCAGGAGATCGAAGGTGTGATCTACCGCTTGAAGGGTGAGGAGGCCGAGTCGCTCGCCAGCAACGTGGAGTTGGCCGAGGTCATGCGGCAGCGCGATCCGAGCTTGCTGTTTTTCTGCGTGAACTTCAAGCCGGTCATGCCGCTGCTCAACGCCGGGCTCGCCGCGGCGGGGACGCAGAGCCGCGAGTTGGCGATGGCCCAGGCGCTGCTTGACCTGAAGAGCCTGCGGACGCTGGTGGGGCAGATGGGTGTCAATGATGAGGGGATCTACCTCGACTTCGCGCTGCAATTGGCGGAGGGGCATCGCAACCTGGCGTTTCAGTTTTTGCGCATGCCGGCCATCAACCCGGAGACGTTGAAGCGCATCCCGGCCGGGGCGGCGGGCTTTTTCGCCGGCGCTCTGAACGACCCCGACTCGCAGTATATGGCGGCGCGGACCGCCGGATCGGGTGGGCCGGCGCCAGTAACGATGCTTGACATCGGCCGCGAGATCTTCGCGAACATCGTCAGCTTCGCGATCTTCGCGGTGCCCGCCGAGGGGCAGGTTGCCGAGGGTGCTCTGCCGATTCCGCCTGTTGCCGCGGTGATCACGGTGCACGACCCGGTCAAGTCGCAGGCCCTGTGGAGCCAGATGCTGGGGGTCGGGTCGCTGGCGTCCGGCGGCGGAACGCTCGAGGGCATGAAGACCGAGATCGAGGGCGTGCAGGCCCACCGTTACATCTTCCCCGAGGGAATCAGCATCTACCTGGCCAGCGCGGGCAACGACATGCTCATCTCGCCGAGCAAGGCGGCGATCGCCAGCTCGCTGGCCACGCTCAAGGGCGGTAAGTCGATCCTGAGCGACCCGGCGTTTGCGAAGAGTCTCGAGCGGCTTGGCCCAAACGTCACCTTCGCGCTGTACGCTCACCCCGGCCGGTGTGTCGAGCTCGCCAAGCCGTTCATGAGCCCGAGCGATCTGGCCGAGGCGCAGCCGATCGTTGATCTGATGACGGACACGGTCGCGTCGGTGGTGATGGAGCACTCCAACGAGACGTTCCGCTTCTCGAGCATGGTGACCGGCCTGCCGAACATCGGTCCGTTCGTCTCAAAGCTGATCACGCTGGAGCATCAGGCTAAGCACAGCCAGCAGGGCTGGCAGCAGTTCAGGGCCCTGGCGATCAATGAGCAGGATCGTGAGGCCGCGCTGGCCGTGGCCGAGAAGCTGTTCGAGCAATTGCACGACGATGCCCACCGGCTGAACAACTACGCCTGGGAGCTGCTTACGGAAGAAGACAAGTTCGGCAGCGACTACGTTGACTTGGCGCTGAAGTTCTCGCAACGCTCGAACGAGCTGACCGAGCACGGTCACTGGGCGTACGTCGATACACTGGCGCTGGCGCTGTTCAAGACCGGCGACGCCGCCGAGGCTGTCGAGATGGAGAAGAAGGCGCTCGCTCTGTGCGGCGATGGCCCGGGGCGTAAGGATGTCGAGGACGCCCTGGAGCGCTTTCAGGCCGCGGTAGAGCAATAGCGGCCGGGGTTTGTCCCGGGCGGGATATCGGTCGGCACACGAGCGCCGACAATTGACCATTGGGTGAGAGGTCTCCTTGATCTCTCCGCTGCGGAAGCGTCGGACGGGCCGGTCCGACGCTTCCTTTTGCGCGTGCCACGGCCGGCTTGGCTGCCGGTGTGTGGCCTTGGTGCCAAGACGCGCTGGCGGCAAGCTGCCGGTGGTACCCGGCGCTTCAGGCTCGGATGGGGTCCTCGCTGGCGCTTCGGGCTCGGATCGGGCAGCCGGGCGAGAGATTGGTCGCTACATCGACCGGACGGAGGCTGATTGGCCGGCGCGCTTGCGGTTGAGCGACCGCCTTGCATAGAATGCTCGCCGAAAGACGCGTACGTGGGAAATCCCGAATTAACGGAGGAATCATCATGACGAGACTGACACTGGTCGTTCTCGCGTTGTCCATCGCTGTGGCCGGAACCGCAAACGCCCAGATCCCGGGCGCGCTTAAGAGGGCGGCCAAGAAAGCTGTCAAAGAGAAGCTGAGCGACAAAGGCGAGGAGGGCGGCGAGCAGCAGGCTGGCGACGCGTCAGGTTCCCGCCCGCCGGCTCGCAAGGACAAGGATCGCAAGTACCCGCCCGGGCTCTCGTTCTCGAGTCTGCTCAACGGCGTCAACATGCTCGCCAAGGATGGCAAGTTCAGCCTGCACCACATCCAGGCTACGTTTCTGCCCGACGACTGCAAGGAAGGCTTCACCGTCCTGCGAACCGCGGACGGCAAAGAGGTCTACCAGTTCGACTGGCGGCCGGAACTGCTGAAGAAGCCGTATTCGCTGCTGAACATCCACAAGAACACGGACCTGCGCAGCGGTGAGAACGTGGCCGGCGGGGTTCCACTCGGCACGCCCGGGGATTACGTCCTCGATTTCTACCTCCCCGACGAGCACTTCTACGCGTTCCCGTTTTCAGTTGTCAAACTGGGTGACGACGACGCGTTCGGCGCCGGGCAATGCTACACACTTAACGGGGATTGGCGGAGCCTGGGCTACCTCTACTACCGCGAGGCCAAGCCGGATCAGAATCTGCAATGGAAGGTGTGGCTCCGGAACGAGGGCTGCGAAGAGAAGTCGATCAAGGTGCGCGTCGAGATCACACGCGATCAGGACGGCGAGCTGGTCTGCACAACCCGTGAAAGCACGACCAATTCGTATCAGCCGAAATGGATCCGCCTCGCGTTCGACATGGTCTTCCCCAAGGGCAAGGAAGTGCCGTTTGGCACCTACTTCAAGGCCAAGGACCTGCTCGAGACCGACGGCGCCTACACGCTTACGATGAAAATCGATGAACAGGCGTACGGCGTATGGAAGTTCGTCGTCGAAGGCGGCAAGCTGAACTACACCGGCCGCACGCTCCGTGGCGAGGCGGACCCGCTGACCTTTATAGAGGGTGGCCGCGACGCCTGGTGGTACGCCAAGGAGAAATAAGCGCCGCAGTGCACCGGCTATTATCCGGTGCCACAGTGGTCGGCGGGTGCGCTCGATCTCAGATCTGAGATCTGAGATTTGAGATTTGAGATTTGAGATTTCAGAAACCGGCTACGGCTCTTTCTCTATTCGCACCGCGGTGCCGTACGTGAGGAGCTCGGCCATGCCCTGGCTGATCATCGAGGTGGTCATGCGCAGGCTGATGATCGCGTCGGCGCCGAGTTCGCGGGCTTCGTCGATCATCTGGTCGAGGGCCTGCTCGCGGCTTTCGGCCATCAGCTTGCGGTATTCGTGCACCTCGCCGCCGACGATGTTGCGGTAGAGGGCGAGGATGTCGCGGCCGATGTGTCGGGCGCGGACGGTGTTTCCGCGGACCAGGCCGAGCACCTCGGTGATGCGGTAGCCGGGCAGGTTGGGGGCTGAAACGACGAGTATCTCTTTCACTTTTCCACGTCCTTATATTTGTCGGCCTTGTACGAGCCGATGCGTTCGATCAGCACGGTCAGGAACAGCAGCACCGCTCCGAGGATCAGCGCCAGGATGCCGACGTGCTCGATCACGTTGATCGACGGGTCGCGGATCAGCTCGTAGAGCCCGTAGGCCACGAGCACCACCGCGCCGCCGACCCACAGCAGCCAGGCCAGGCCGCGGGTGGTCTTGAAGGCAAAGCCGCCCATCACGTTTCTCCATTCGTCGTCGGTGGGTTCGGGAAATACCAGATGCTTGATATCGTCGCGCATGCGGTCGAAGTCCTCGTAGACCCGGCGGCACGCGTCGCACTCGCGCAGGTGCACGGCGATCTTCTGACGCTCTTGCTGGGTGAGCTCGTTGTCGAGGTAGGCCGACAGCGCTTCCCTGATGATCTCGCAGTTGTTACTCATCAGGCTGCTCCTTTGCCAGCAAGCGGTCGCGTAACGCCGAGCGGGCTCGGTGTAGCCGGGACATCACGGTGCCGGGTGGGATTTCGAGCACCTGGGCGATCTCGGCGTAGGGCAAGTCGTGGAAATCTCGCAGGAGTATGATTTCGCGCATTTCGTCGGGTAATTCCGCCAGCGCCCGGCGCAGATGCGCTAACTGCTCGCGGTGGTCGGCGTGGCCGGCGGGGTCGGCGTTGACCCGATCAGGCGGGTCGGCTTCGAGCGTCGCCGGGTTGCGAACCCGGCGGCTGCGCATCACGTCGACGCACTTGTTCCGCAGGACGCGGTAGAACCAGCCGCGCGGGTCGCGACCCTTCTGGAGCCGCCGGCGATGCTGCCAGACCGCGGTCAGCGCCGTCTGGACGGCGTCGAGCGCGTCGTCATGATTTCGCAGCATCTGCCAGGCGTAGGCGAAGCCCCGCCGCCCGACGGCCTCCAGCGCTTGCATCAGCTCGGCGTCCTGTGTGGCATGTGCCATGATCTGGAGTGACTCCGGCGGTTCGACGCGACCCGTTGTCGGCGTCCATTCTCACTTACGGACGAAGCACGATCTTATTCCAGGTTACGCTGGGGGCTCTGACACACGGTCCCTCGCTGGCGCTCAGGGCTCTGATTGTGGTCCGCGTACACGCCGATTATCGCTCAATTCACCCAATCGGGCAGGGCGTCCAGGCGAATACCGAGCCACGGTATCGCCCACAGATAAACCAGCGCTGCGATCAGTACGACGCCGATCAGATTCAGAATGATTCCCGTCCGAACCATGCGGCTCATGCTGACTCTCCCGGAGCCGAAGACGATTGCGTTGGGAGGAGTGGCGACCGGGAGCATGAACGCGCAGGAAGCCGAGATCGTCGCCGGCAGCATCAACACTAGCGGGTTGATTCCCATCTCGATACTGACGTTGGCGACGATCGGCAACATGACCTGAGTGGTCGCGGTGTTGCTCGTGATTTCGGTCAGGAAAGTGAGCAGTAGGCATATACAGATCACGAGTGGCAGCGGGCTCGTAATCCCGAGGCCGGCGAAAACCTCACCGAGCCATACGCTCAGTCCGCTCGCTTGAAACCCCGCGGCAATGGAGAACCCGCCGCCGAACAGCAGGAGAATGCCCCAGGGCAACTGCTCGGCTGTTTTCCAGTTCATCAATCGTCGTTGGCGCCCGGATTGGTCGCGGCCGGCGGGGATCGTGAACAGCAGGATCGCCATCCCGACCGCGACGGTGGCATCGTTGATGAGTTTGGCTTGGAAGCGGTGCAGTCCGCCGTCATCGGCCGACAACAGCCGTTCGATGATGGCAGCCCAACCGTAGTCCACGCCGGCGATGGGGATCCTGCGTGTCATCCAGAGTAGGCCGGTGGCGGCGAAGACCACCAGCATCGCGATTTCCGGTCCGCGCATCGAGCCCAGTTTCGCGAGGTGTTCCTGGGCGACGCGGCGGCCCGCCGCGAGTGGCTTGGCGGAGACCCGGCAAGTCACCCGAATCAGAACGAGCCACACGATCGGGAGAAACACAGCCACCAGAGGGACAAAAGTGATCATCCACTCTCCGAAGCTGATCTCGGGGGCCTCGGGGAAGAGCTGCGCCAGTTGTCCGCGAAATGAAATGTTCGGCGGGGTGCCGATCGGGGTTGCCACGCCGCCCACGCTGGCGGCGTAGGCGATGCCCAGCATGATGGCAGCGGCGAAGTTGTCCTTCAGGCGATCGGATTCGTGCTCTTCCAATTCGGAGATGGCGGCGATCACCGCCAGGCCGATCGGCAGCATCATCATGGTGGTCGCGGTGTTGCTGATCCACATGCTCAGAAACGCGCTGGCGAGCATGAAGCCGAGCAC
>CAZDTB010000153.1:8932-9718 GCA_964508075.1 uncultured Planctomycetales bacterium | reverse complement strand
CCGACTCCGTGCAGTCGATTCAGCGGATCATCTCGGCGTTTCCGGGAAGTCAGCAGGACGAGGTGCGGCTGATGCTGGCCAACACGTTGCAGGCCGTGCTGGCGCAGCAGCTCCTGCCTGATGCACAAGGCGCGCGCCGCACGCTCTGCTGCGAGATTCTGGTGGGAACCTATGCGGTTCGACACAACATTCGCGAGAATACGATCCACAAACTGTACTCCGAACTGCAAGCGGGTCGTAAACACGGCATGGTCACCATGGACCACGCGCTGCTGACGCTGTACCAGAAGGGCGAGATCACGTACGACACGGCGTTGACCGCCGCCCGCGATCCAGCCACCATTCGCGAGCGGTCGGCGTAACGTCCGGCCTTTCGGTCTGTTGTGGACGGGCAAACGGTGCCGTCCTGGCTGACCGTTGATCCGCTGCGCGGCGAGAGCACCGAAGAACACGGTCCGGGTCTGACCAGGTTCGGGGGTAACCCTGACGATGCTTGCCGGCTAGGGCACGTGCAGAAGGCGAGCAGCTTACTCAAACGCAGGCAATTCGCTGGCCCGGAAGACCAGATCGGTCCGGAAAGATTTCTCGTTCGATGTGTCGGCTTCGACGTAGTACCTGGTGTAGAGCGCTGCGACGCCGCGCAGGCGGCCGGTGACGTTCCCGGGACTGAAGGAGGTCCGACATGAGAGTGGCCAGAAGAATAGGGCTTGTGTTGCTCGTACTCGGTGTCGTTTGCCCGACGGCCCCGGCACAAGAGCCGATCCCGCTGGGTCAGGCTGTTGAGGA
>CAZDTB010000153.1:0-8922 GCA_964508075.1 uncultured Planctomycetales bacterium | reverse complement strand
CGAAGCTGAAATCACCGGGCTGGGCGGCTCCACGGGCGACGCGATCCAGATTCGCGTTCGACGAAAAGTGCCGCAGATTCTGAGACT
Source organism: uncultured Planctomycetales bacterium (assembly GCA_964508075.1). GTDB lineage: Bacteria > Planctomycetota > Phycisphaerae > UBA1845 > Fen-1342 > JALSRY01. The sequence goes on along the minus strand of CAZDTB010000153.1, from coordinate 8,835 downwards.
GACGCTCGCGCCCGGGACCGTGTTCAAGAGTACCTCCGGGAAGGCCCAGGACATGGTGGCGGCGGGGATCAAGGGTGAGCGCGTCGGCGACATGACCTACCGACCGACCAGTCAGATCGTGCTGAGCGATGATGCCGAACACCGCTTCGTCGTCGAGGCCTTCTGCCTGAATTTCCACAAGCCCAATCCAACGTCGAAACACGCCTTCGCGCTCTCTCCGTCTGATGTTCGTGCCGCGGCCGTTCTCTCCCTTGGCAAGGAGAAGGCGGCTTCCATGAAAGTAATCCAGAGCGCCCTGTGGATCGACCGTGAGCGCGTCACCGACACCGAGCTGAAGCGTCGCTTCTCCGTGAATGCCGAGGAAATCGAACAGGCGCGACAATTGATCCAGGAAACGCAGCGCGCCCGAGATATCGGCAGACGCGGATCGCCTGCGAGCGCGACCGTTTCACTCGCATGTCGTGCCGTAAGCGGCCAGGAGTGTCGATAGGTCACCCAAATCTACGTCAGCGTCCTGATCCAAATCGCCATCGGCGTACGTTACACCGGTAGTGGCGCCGTAGGTGGCCAGCAGCGCGGCGAGATCGCTCAGGTCGACCTCGCCGTCGCCGTTGAGATCGCCGGTGCACTGGTACTCGTACGCCCCCATGTCCACGATCGGCGGCTCCGAGGATCGACGCTCCCGGACAGCGCGGCTAGAAAAAACGTTGGGTCAACGACTCGACCTGTCTCCAGTACGTCGGCCACAAACACCCGGCGCTACGTACCAGTCCCGTAGTTGGACAGCAATCTGAGCAGGTCCCAGAGATCGACGCAGCCGTTGGCGTCGAAGTCGGCGCTCGGGTTGTAGTTCGGATCGCCTTCGCAGGCGCCATATGCGCCAAGCAGAGCGGCCAAATCAGCCAGGTCGACGTCGTCGTCGTCATCGACGTCGCCGGGCAGACGCTCGGCGCCTTGGTTCATCAGCACCACGACGTTGTCACGAGCCGTTGTAGCCAGGTCGAGGCGCGCGTCATTGTTCAAGTCGCCGATCGCGAGGGACTGGGGGCAGTCGCCGGCGGCATACCCCGTCGGCGCGGAAAACGTCCCGTGGCCGTTGTTCAGCAGTACCCAGATTGCCCCCGCAAAGGGGTTTGTCGTTATCGCGGCCAGATCGAGCCGTGTGTCTCCGTCCAGATCACCTATCACGACGTCCATAGCGGGGTCGGGGTAGCCCACGTCATAGTACACCGGCGGGGCGAACGTTCCATCGGCGTTGTTCAACAGCACGGCGACATTGAAGCTGGCAACCGCCAGATCGAGCCAGTCATCCCCGTTCAGATCGCCGATCGCGATGGAAGAAGGGCCCATACCGACGTAGTAGAGCGTCGGCGCGCCAAACGTCCCATCGCCCTGGTTCAGCATCACGCCGACATGGAAGCTACTGGGCACCACCGCCAGGTCGAGCCAGTCGTCCCCGTTCAGATCGGCAACCGCCACGAACCAGGGGCCGTAGCCGGTGGCATAGTTGACCGGCGGGGCAAACGTCCCGTCGCCGTGATTCAGCAACACCGAGACGTATCCGCTACCGCAGTTCGCCACCGCCAGGTCGAGCCAGTCGTCGCCGTTCAGATCGCCAACCGCAATGGATACAGGGCGGGCGCCAACGTCATACTGCACGGCCGGGGCGAACGTCCCGTCACCATTGTTCAGCAGCACCGAGACGTTGTTGCCCCAGTCGTTGGTCACCGCCAGATCCGGCCGGTGGTCCCCGTTGAGGTCACCGACTGCAGCGGAACAAGGACTGTCCCCCGTGTAATAATGCACCGGCGCGCCCAACGTCCCGTCGCCGTCGTTGAGCAGCACCGCGACGTTGTTGCTAAAGCGACAGGCCACCGCCAGGTCGAGCCAATCGTCCGCATTGAGGTCGCCGGCCGCCACGAAGCAGGGATCGCCATCCGCGGCATAGGCTGCCGGCGCGGCCAGCGTCCCGTCGCCGTTGTTCAGCAGTACGTAGACTTTGTGGGTCGATCTGTTCGCCACTACCAGGTCGAGCCAATTGTCGGCGTCCACGTCACCAAACGCAGCGTACCGGATGGTGCTACCCAGCAAGTGGTCCACCGGCGCGGCGAACGTCCCATCGCCGTGGTTCAGAAGCACGGAGACGGTGTCACTATCCGAGTCATCCGCCACCGCCAGATCAGGCCGTTCGTCCCCGTTCAAGTCGCCGACCGCCACGAAAAAACGGTAGTCGCCGGCGCCATAGGGCACCGGCGGAGCGAACGTGCCGTCGCCGTTGCTCAGCAGCACAGAAACGGCGGTTCTGCTCGTGACCGCCAGGTCGAGCCAATCGTCCCCGTCCAGGTCGGCGACCGCGATGGAATAAGCCCTGACGCCGGCGTCATAATGCACGGGCGCGCCAAACGTCCCGTCGCCGTTGTTCAAGAGCACCGAGACGAAATGGGCATAGGTTGCCACCGCCAGGTCGGCCCAATCGTCCCCGTCCAGGTCGCCGACCGCGACAGAATAAACCCCGATGCCGCCGCCATAATGCACCGGCGCGGCAAACGTCCCGTCGCCGTTGTTCAGCAACACGGAGACGTTGTCGCTGGAGTAGTTCGCGACCGCCAGGTCGGATCGCTGGTCCCCGTTCAGGTCGCCGATCACGACGACCAGCGGTTCGTCGCCAACGTCATAATGCACCGCGTTGGCAAACGTCCCGTCGCCGCTGTTCAGCAGCACGGAAACATTGTTGCTGTCCTCGTTCGCCACCGCCAGATCGAGATGGTCGTCCCCGTTCAGGTCGCCGACCGCAATGGACCGAGGGCTGTCGCCGGCGTCATAGTACACCGGCGCGGCGAACGTCCCGTCGCCGTCGTTCAGCACCACCGAAATATCATCGTTCCAGTCGTTGGCTATCGCCAGGTCAAGCCAGTCGTCCCCGTTGAGGTCGCCGACGGCGAGGGACGTAGGGTGCCCGCCGACGTCGTACTGTGCCCCGGGAAACAGCGGCCTGCTTGCCAGCGCCGCGTTGCCGCACACCAGCGCCAGCACCAGCGGTACGCCTAAACGAAACCGGAGGCCACGATCTGACATCGTGCCTGCTCCTTTGCGGCACTCCCCGTTCCCGCATCTGTGGACATGATCCAATGCTATTCTACCCCAACAGGGGCCTCGATTCCAGCGGGAAACCGCGTGTCTCGGCGTGAGCCGCGCCCGTGAGGAAGCGGATCTTCGGGGGTCGGTGGCTGCTCCCTGACGGTCGCGGTTCGGTTGCTGGGTGTTCCCTGACGGACGCGGTTCGGATCGGGAGCCCGCGAGTCATCTGGTCCGTTGTTACTCTTCCTCCGGCTGGTTTGGCGCCTGCCGGGCGTCGAGGAAGGATTGCAGGATGACTTGTGCCGCCAGCGCGTCGCGGAGTCTCTTTCGTTTCGCGGAGGTCAGGCCGGCCGATTGCATCAGCTCGTCGGCTTGGAAGCTGCTCAGCCGCTCGTCCCAGAGCTCGACGGGCAGACTGCCCAGCCTGCGGAGCCGGTCGGCGAAGTCTTGGGAGAGCTTGGCCTGGGGACCCCACGAGCCGTCCATATTCAGCGGCAGGCCAACCACGAAGCCCTCGACCTCAGTCTCCGCCGCCCAGCCCAGAACCTGCCGGGCATCGCCCGACACGGTGCCGACGGCGTCGAGCACGCCGCCGGGCGAGGCGATCTTCTCACCGGGATCGCTCAGGGCCAACCCGATTCGGCGTCTCCCGTAGTCAATGCCTGCCCAGCGTGTCATAACACCTTTGCAACACAGATTTTATGTGATATCGAACCGGGCCCGTGCGCCCGCGGCTCTCTCCAGACTCAGGCTATCGCCAGCCCGGTTGTGCAGACCAGCGGGGAACCGAACCGCCGGCTGCGCTTGACACGCATGGACCAGCCGTGATTCCCACCGGGCCTGCCTGATGCCCGGATCGCGATGGTTGATCGTCCGATGCTTCTGATCCGCGTAACGCCGACGCGACCCGCCAGCAAGACTGGTTCCACTTCGGCAAAAGATCCGAAAAAAATACCGAAAACGGCCTTGCCGGGAGGATGCCGGCCATTATACTAGTACGATTACGAATGGGCTACTAGCTTCACAGCAGGCCGACGCCTGCCGCTTCGGGTGGTCGGAGCGCCATAACACGCACACACAGCAGTCGGCAGCGGAGACGCGAACGCTTGAGCACACGCAACCTCCCTGCAACCCGCAGTATCCCGCCTTAGGGAGTCATAACAGTAATCGGGCTGATGCTTGATCGCGAGGGCTTCCCGTATGGATATCCAGAATGTTTGTGATTTCAGCCGTTGCGGCGACGCGGTGGCCGTCCCGGACCTGATCGAAATCCAGACCAAATCCTACGCGCGCTTTCTCCAGGACGACGTCGCACCCGACAAGCGCAAGAAGCAGGGCCTCGAAGCCCTGCTGCGCGAGACGTTTCCGATCGAGAGTTACGACGGGAACATGTCGCTGGAGTATCTCGACTTCACGCTCGACCCACCACGTTACACCCCCGACGAGTGTCGCGAGCTGGGCCTGACCTTCGGCATGCCCTTCCGCATCCGCGTGCGATTGCACCGCAAGGATAAGGAAGAAGTCCAGGAAGAGCTGATCTACCTGGGCGAAATCCCAGAGATGATCGGCGGCGGCGAGTTCGTCGTGAACGGGTCCGAGCGCGTGATCGTCTCGCAGTTGCACCGCTCGCCCGGCGTCGACTTCGTCAAAGAGTCCGCCGAGGGCGACCGGGCCCTACACGCCTGCCGCATCATCCCCGAGCGCGGCTCGTGGATCGAGATCAACGTCACGCGCAAGGACGTACTGGTGGTGCGCATCGACCAGTCCAGCAAGATCGCGGCGACGACCTTCCTGCGGGCGATGGACGAGAAATTCGGGACGTCGGAGGCGCTCGTTCGAGCTTTCTACCCGGTCAAGACCGCTTCGGTCCGCAGCCTCAAGCCCGAGATGTGGGTCGCCGCCACCGTCGTCGAGCCCGAGACCGGGGAGGAGCTGGTCGCCGCCGGCAGACAGATCGGTGAAGCCCTTAACAAGATTCGCGAGTCGTCGATCAGCAAGGTCGACGTGATCAGCAAGATGTCCGACCCGCTCGTCCTGAACACGGTCGCCGAGGACAGCGCCGCCTCCCACGAAGAGGCCGTGCTGAAGATCTACGCCCGGCTGCGCCCCGGCAATCCGGTCCAGCTCGAAAAGGCCAAGAAGCTCTTTCAGGAGAAGTTCTACGACGAAAACCGTTACCGCCTCGGGAAGGTCGGTCGCTTCCGCCTCAACCGTAAGTTCGAACAGGGCATCCCCGAGTCCGAGATGGTCCTGCGCCCCGAGGACTTCCTCAGCGCGCTGCAGTACCTGCTCGCGTTGCGGTCCGGCGAGGGACAGGTCGACGATATCGACCACCTCGGCAACCGCCGCCTGCGGACCATCGACGAGCTCGCGTCGGATGAGCTGCGCAAGGGTTTCCTCAAGCTGCGCCGCACCGTCCAGGAGCGCATGAGCCTCAAGGATCCCGAGACGATCGGCAAGATCGCCGACTTGGTCAACACCAAGAGCGTCTCGAGCGCGATCGACTTTTTCTTCGGCCGCAGCGAACTGTCGCAGGTGGTTGACCAGACCAACCCGCTTTCGCAGTTGACGCACGAGCGGCGTCTGTCGGCCTTGGGGCCGGGCGGTCTGAATCGCAAGCGGGCCGGCTTCGAAGTCCGCGACGTGCACATCAGCCACTACGGCCGCGTCTGCCCGATCGAAACGCCCGAAGGCGTCAACATCGGCTTGATCGCCTCGCTCGGCATCTACAGCTCGGTCGACGAATACGGCTTTCTGATCACGCCGTATCGCCAGGTTCGCCGGGGGAGGGTTGACGGCAATGTCGTGCGGTTGCGGGCCGACGAAGAGATGAGGACCACCCTTGCACCACCGGATGTGGTCGAATTGCCCGAGAAGAGAACGGGGCTCCCGCCGGTCGAAAGCGAGGAGGCCTATCTCGCCCGCTGGCGGAAAAGCGGAGCAGAGCGGCGCGGCGGTAAGCTGCGCGACGGCACCCTCCTGGCGCGCGTGCACGGCGACCTCAAGCAGATCACCAAGGAGGGCATCGACTACGTCGACATCTCGCCCAAGCAGACCGTGGGCGTGTCGGCCTCGCTGATCCCGTTCCTCGAGCACGACGACGCCAACCGGGCCCTGATGGGTTCTAACATGCAGCGGCAGGCCGTCCCGCTGATTCGGACCGACCCGCCCATCATCGCCACCGGCATGGAGCGCGCGGTCGCCGAGAACAGCGGCATGGTCGTGCGGTCCCGCAAGCCCGGAAAGGTCACCTACGTCGACGCCCAGCGCATCGTGATCGACGACACCGACGAATACGAGCTGCGGAAGTACGTCGGCTTGAACGAGCGCACCTGCCTGAACCAGAGGCCGATCGTCCGCGAGGGTCAGCGCGTCAAGATCGGCCAGATCATTGCCGACGGCGCCTCGACCCACGAGGGCGAGTTGGCGTTGGGGCGTAATGTGCTGGTCGCGTTCCTGACGTTCGATGGCTACAACTTCGAGGACGCGATCCTGATCTCCGAGCGGCTGGTCAAGGAAGACGCCTTCACCAGTATCCATATCGAGTCACACGACATCGAGATCCGCGAGACCAAGCTCGGCCGTGAGGAGTTCACCCGCGACATCCCCAACGTCTCCGAGCGCGCCCTGGCCAACCTCGACGAGCATGGCATCGTCCGCACCGGCACGCGCGTCGGCCCGGGCGACATCCTGGTCGGCAAGGTCTCACCCAAGAGCAAAACCGAGCTGAGCCCCGAGGAAAAGCTGCTCCACGCCATCTTCGGCCGTAGCGGCGAGGACGTGAAGAACGATTCGCTCGAACTGCCCGCCGGGCAGGAAGGGATGGTGACCGGCTCGCGACACTTCTCCCGCCGCACGCATCTCAGCGACGAGCAGAAGAAGAAGGTCGCCGCCGAGATGAAGGCCTTCAAGACCGAGAGCGACAAACGCCGCATCAAGCTCTTCAAGCGAATGTGTGCAACCATCGAGGAGCTGACCGGCCAGGTGATGATCGACCCCAAGTCGCGCCAGAAGGTTGGCAAGAGCGAGAACCCCGACGTCATCCTCGAGCAGATCGAGCTGTTCACCATGACCTGGGCGAAGCCGGTCGCGAAACGGGACGACGCCAAAGCGATCTACGACCAGTACTGGCCACGCATCATCGCCATCGGTGAAGATTGCGAACGACGGCTGGGGCACATGAAACGTGGCGACGAGTTGCCCTCCGGCGTGCTCGAAATGGTCAAAGTCTACGTCGCCACCAAGCGCACGCTTTCCGTCGGCGACAAGATGGCCGGGCGACACGGAAACAAGGGCGTGATCGCTCGCATCATGCCAGAGGAGGACATGCCCTTCCTGGCGGACGGCACCCCGGTCGACATCTGCCTCAACCCGCTCGGCGTGCCGAGCCGGATGAACGTCGGCCAGATCCTGGAGACGCACCTGGGCTGGGCGGCGGCCGTGCTCGGATTCCAGGTCATCACGCCGGTCTTCGACGGCGTCACGGAAGATCAGATTCGGGAATGCGTCGTCACGGCCAACGCCCGCGTGCGCGAGCGCAGCCAGAACGTCGAGATCGTCCGCCAGGCAGGCAAAACCAACGAGATCCTGGTCGAGATGCTGCCCAGCGGAAAAGTCACGCTCCACGACGGCCGCACCGGCGAACCCTTCGACCAGCCGGTCACGGTCGGCTACATGTACCTCCTCAAGCTGCACCACCTGGTCGACGACAAGATCCACGCCCGCTCCACCGGACCTTACAGCCTGATCACCCAGCAACCATTAGGCGGGAAGGCCCGCACCGGCGGCCAGCGCTTCGGCGAAATGGAAGTCTGGGGATTGGAGGCGTACGGCTCGGCGTACGTCTTGCAGGAGCTGTTGACCGTCAAGAGCGATGACGTAGAGGGCCGCACCAAGATTTACGAGAGCATGGTCAAGGGTACGCACACGCTCAACGCGGGCACCCCCGTTTCCTTCGACGTGCTCTGCAACGAGATCCGCGGGCTGGGACTGAACATCCAGCTCGAGAAGCGTAAGCTCTTTTAGCTGTACCGGCTGCGAGGGCCGGTGAGATGGCCGAAAACTCCGACAACCTGAACATCACCTACGGAACCGGCGCGGACACCAACCCGCAGGAGTTGGCGCAGTTCTATCAGCGCCTGCGCCACGACATTGCGGCCCGCCCGGAGCAGATCCAGAAGATGATGGCCGCCAGCGCGGCTTTCGTAACAGCCCGGCGTGACGGCGAGCTGATCGGAATCGCCCGCGGCCTCTGCGACGGCCTGCGCGGCTACCTGACCGAATGCAAGCTCGACCCCACCTATCAGGGACCAGCGGCGGTCACCGGCACCGACGGCCGCATCGAGCACGACCAGCACGGGATCGCGGCCGAGATGGCCCGCCGAGTGCTGGACGCGATGGTCGCCGCCGGCGTGCGCCGGATCGACGCACTCGCCTGGGGGACCGAAGTAGATTTTTGCGAAGAGCTGGGATTCAAGCGGCAGGGTGGCCTGGTTGGCCTGACGATGCGGGCCGGGGACCAGACCCCAACCGGATAACGAGAGGGAAGGTATCCGATGGCCGATACGGTTTACGATCGAATCAACGACTTTACGGCGGTGCGCATTGGACTGGCCTCGCCCAACGACATCCGCGCGTGGTCCTTCGGCGAAGTGAAGAAGCCGGAGACGATCAACTACCGCACCTACCGCGCGGAGAAGGACGGCCTGTTCTGCGAGCGCATCTTCGGCCCCGAGCGCGACTGGGAGTGCTTCTGCG
>CAZDTB010000152.1:0-9740 GCA_964508075.1 uncultured Planctomycetales bacterium | reverse complement strand
CCGGCGCCCGAGCCGATCATCGTCATGTCGCTCGACAGTGATCCGGGCTGGAGCTCCGAAGGGCAATGGGCCTTCGGTCAGCCGACCGGCGGCGGCAGCCACAACTACGACCCGACCGGCGGCCACACCGCCAGCAACGTCTACGGCTACAACCTGAGTGGCGACTACAGCAACAACATGCCGCTGTACCACCTGACGACGACGGCGATCGACTGCAGTGATCTGCTGTTGACCGAGCTGCACTTCTGGCGTTGGCTGGGTGTGGAGCGCAGTCCTTACGACAACGCCAACGTTGAGGTTTCCAACGACGGCGTGACCTGGACGCCGCTGTGGGCGAACCCGGCCAGCATCGTCGCCGACCACGCGTGGGTCGAGATGGCGTTTGACATTTCGGCGATCGCGGATGATCAGCCGGCGGTGTATGTGCGTTGGGGCATGGGACCGACGGACGGCGGGACAACCTATCCGGGCTGGAACATCGACGACGTGGAGATCTGGGGCTTGGACACGTCGGAGCCGTGTCCGGGTGATCTGGACGGCGACGGCGATGTTGACCTAGCCGACCTCTCACAACTGCTGGCCAACTACGGCACCACCAGTGGCGCCACCTACGAGGACGGCGACCTCGACGCCGACGGCGACGTGGATCTCGCCGACCTGGCGGCGCTGCTGGCGGTGTACGGCACGACGTGTCCGTAGCGGGCTGGAACCGAGTAGGGTCCGCCGTGCGGACCGCAAGCAGCAGGTCGGGTGATCGACCCGGTATTCCCGTGGGGATGGGACTGTCGGGCCGATGACTCGACCTATCTGACTATCAGAAGCTGCGTGCGATCTTCACCTGACATTTCTCGATATTCTCGTTGTATCCGGTCTGGGCGCGCGGTATCCTGAAATGGTCACATCACGTCACGGCTCCGACGAGGCGCCGCTGGGCGCGACGAACCCGCCGGAGCGCAGATGCGAAGGAGCACGTCATGGAACGCTTGATTTCTGCTCGCACGCTCATGGCTTTGATCGTGGGCACAGGTTTGGCGACCGCCGCCAACGCCGACACGATCTACGTCTGCTGGGACGGCAGCGGGGACTATCTCACTATCCAGGAGGGCATCAATGCGGCCTCGAACGGTGAGGAGGTCATCGTCTGCGACGGTACGTACACCGGCGCCGGCAACAAGGACCTCGACTTCGGTGGGAAAGCCATCATCGTCCGCAGCGAGAACGGCGCCGAGAGCTGCATCATCGACTGCGAGGGCTCCGGCAGCGGTTTCTTCATCCAGAACGGGGAGACGAGTGCCGCCGTGGTCGACGGCTTCACAATCACCGGGGGCAATCGCACCTACGGCGGCGGGGTGACGTGCATCAACGGTAGTGACCCGACCATAAAGAACTGCATTATCACCGGAAACCACGCAGGTAGCGGGGGCGGCGGCGTGAACTCCGGCACCAATACCGGACCGACGATCGTGAACTGCATCATCACCGGCAACACGAGCAACACCGAGGGAGGCGGTGTGCGCTGTCATGGAAGCACGGCGACAATCGTGCATTGCACGATCGCGAACAACGACGGTGCCAACGACGGTTCCGGAAACGGCGGCGGCGTGCATCTCGAGAGCAGCAGCAACGTCGTCATGGCCAATTGCGTTCTCTGGGGCAATACTGCGTCGCAAGGTCCCGAGGCCAACGTGGTCGATTCCTCGACGTTGACGATCTCCTACGCGGATGTCGACGGCGGACTGGCCGAGATCAATGTCTCCGCCAACTCCACGCTGAACTGGGGTGACGGCATGATCGACGCCGATCCGCAGTTCGTCGATCCGAACAACGGCGATTACCACCTGTGGTGGGGCTCCCCCTGTATCGATAGTGGCACGAATGACCCACCGGGCGGATTGCCCGCGCCCGACTTCGAGGGCGATCCGCGTCCGACCGACGGCGACGGGGACGTCGAGCCCTGGACGGGTCAGGCCGAGACGGCCGACATGGGCGCCGATGAAACGGCGACCGTCACGACACCGGTGATCTGCCTCACGCCGACCGAGTTCGAATTCTTCGCGCCCGAGGGTGGCCCCGATCCAAACGATCAGACGCTGTGGATTTGGAATTGCGGCGTCGACACGCTCAACTGGGAGATCGTCGAAAGCTGCGACTGGCTCAGCGCCGATCCGAACAGCGGCGACTCGACCGGGGAGATTGACGATGTCGCGCTGAGCGTGAGCGTTGCGGGCCTTTCGCCCGGCGTTTACGACTGCGCGTTGGACGTCATTGACCCCAGCGCTGCGAACAGCCCCCGAACCGCTGATGTGACGTTGTACGTCTGCGGCAGCATGGTCTACTACGTTGACGACGATGCGCCACTCGGCGGCGACGGAACGAGCTGGAACACAGCGCACAAATACTTGCAGGATGCGCTGTACTTGGCAGCAGCCGATCCGTGCATAACCGAAATCCGCATCGCCGGCGGGACGTACTACGCGGACGAGGATGAAGCCGGCATCGTAACGCCCGGTAACCGCGCCGAGACGTTCCAACTGCTCGACGGTGTCACGATCGTCGGCGGCTATCGCGGCTTGACCGGCGGCGGCGACCCTAACGACCACGAGGTTGCTGCTTTCGAGACCGTCCTCAGCGGCGACATCGGAGTCGCGGACAACGTGGACGACAACAGCTACCACGTCGTCACCGGCAGCGGGACGGACGCCAGCGCCATCCTCGACGGCGTCACCGTGGCAGACGGCTGCACGGACCAGCCGGCGGGAGAGTTCAATGGCGGCGGCGTGTACATCGCCTCCGGCAGCCCAACGTTGCGCTACTGCACAATCCGCGACAACCAGACCGCCTACGGTTGGCTGGATGCGGAGTATCCCCAAGCAGGCGGCCATGGCGCCGGGCTCTACTGCAACTTGGGCTCACCCACCCTCATCGACTGCGTGATTCGGAACAACCAGACGCACAACGGGTACAACGGCTTCTGCGAAGTGGGCAACCCCTTTCCCGGATGGGAAGCCGGCGACGGCGGCGGTTTGTACCTCTCGAATGGCGCACCCGTGCTGATCGGCTGCAGCATTCTCGACAACTCGACCGGACGCGGTGGAAACGGCTGCGAATGTGACCTGACGGCCAGTGCGGGCGCACGCGCTGGAAGAGGTGCCGGAATCTGCTTGGTCAATTGCCCGAACGCCCTGTTCGTCGACTGTACGATCGCCGGAAACTCCACGGGCGTGGGCGGCCACGGAGGGTGGTTCTCCGGCGGAAACGGCGCCAGCGGCGGCCACGGCGGCCACGGTGGCGGCCTCTACCTAACTTCCACTGATGCCCTATTCGTCAACTGCAGCATCACCGGTAACGGCGGTGGCGACGGCGGCAACGGCGGTGAAGGATGGACAGGGGACGGGCAGGGCGGTGACGCCGGTTCCGGCGCCGCCGTCTATGCCGACGACTCCGCAGCCACACTCACGAACTGCACCATCGTGCAGAACATCGCCGGGCTGCCCGGTACCGGCGACCCGAACGGCGCCGAGGGCTACGGCGGCATCGCACAGGTCACTGGCGGAACCGCCACAATCGCAAACTGCATCTTCTGGGGCAACGTAGGCGCCGGAACCACCGAGGAGCAACAGATTCACGGCGGCAGCATCACCGTCGACTACTCCTGTGTGGAAGGTTGGACCGGCAGTATGGGCGGCACCGGCAACATTGGCGATGACCCCAGCTTCTCCGATCCCAACAGCGCCGACTACCACCTTACCGGCGGCTCGCCGTGTATCGATGCGGCGGACAACACCGCCGTCCCGGCTGACGTGGGCGATGTCGACAACGACGGCGACACCACCGAGCGGACGCCGCTTGATCTCGACGGCCTCCCGCGGTTCGTGGACGATCCGTCCACGGCCGACACGGGCGTCGCCGACCCACCGGACTATCCGCAGGTCGTCGACATGGGTGCCTACGAGTTTGGCATCGCCTGCGACCTGGACGGCGACTGCGACGTCGATCTGGCTGACCTGGCCCAGTTGCTCAGCAACTACGGCACGACCACCGGGATGAGCTACGAAGACGGCGACGTGGACAACGACAGCGACGTGGATCTCGCCGACCTGGCGGCGCTGCTGGCGGTGTACGGCACGACCTGTCGGTAGGCGGGAAACGAGCATCGTTCGACCCAAGCGAGCGCCGCGGCGCACAGCCGCCGCGGCGCTCGCTGCATCTCGGACGCCGGAAACACGCGTATCCTGCTCTGTAGAAAAAGCCTCTGTGAATGTCATTCCGAGGAGCGCAGCGACGAGGAATCTAACCCCGCAACCGAGGGTTGCTCGACCTCGTGGCGAGATCCCTACTCCCTTCGGTCGTCGGGATGACGGCGTGGAGAGCCTTCTCTACAGAGCACGCGTATCTCAATTGTCCTGTCCCCATTATTCTGATTGCAGCCGACCGCCTCGATGTGCTATCGTAGATCATGCACAAACACATGGCGAAACGGCTCCTGGAGGAGTCGGTCAGCCGGAAAGCCGAACCGCGACCGTAAGGCAGCGGCGTGCGAGCTTGTGGCAGCCGCTTGCTGATGGCGGCGGCACCGAGGCGGAGATGCGAGCAAGGAGAATCCAGATGCGGGCATCGCAGAGCAACTTTCGGACGTGGACCTGGAGGACGGTGGCGGTGGTACTGCTCGGCACGATGGCATCGAGCGCGGCGGGCCGGACCGGCAACTATCTGATCGTGACGGCGGAGGACTATTACGGCTCCGGGCCGCTGACCCAGCTGATTGACGCCAAGACGGCCCAGGGCCTCGACGTGATGACCTACTCGGTGCCCGCCGGCACGAGCAACACGGCGATCAGAAGCTATATCCAGGATCTGTGGGGCACGCCCGAGGCGCCCGATTACATCCTGATCGTCGGCGACACCGACGGCTCGACCTCCACGTCGACCACGATTCCGCACTGGACCGGCGAGGCCAGCCGGCACGCTTGCACCGACGTGTACTACGCCTGCATGGACGCGGGTGACGACTGGTATCCCGACATCGCCATCGGGCGTTTCTCGGTGCGCTTCGTGAGCCAGCTTCAGGACGTGGTGGACAAAACCCTGTTCGTTGAAGCCGGCATCTTCGACGACCCGAACTACGCCAAGCGGGCGGCGTTTCTGGCCACCAGCGACACCACCAGCGGGGCCGAAGAAACACACACCTGGGTTATCAATACATACATGGTCCCCGCCGAATTCGAGTGCACCAAAATCTACGCCAGCCATGGCGGCGGAACCAGCGATGTCACCAACGCGGTGAACAACGGCTGCCTGTTCGTGACCTACGGCGGACACAGCAGCTCGAGCGGCTGGTCCGAGCCGTACTTCAACCAGAGCCACGTGCAGGCCCTGAGCAACACGGGAATGTACGGCCTGGCCTATGGCTGGTCCTGCAACAGTGCCCATTACAGCTACGACGAGTGTTTCGGTGAGACCTGGCTGCGCGTCGCCGACCGGGGTGCCGCGGCGTATCTGTCCGCCTCCGATCTCATCTTCTGGGGCAGTTGGGAAGCCTGGGAGCCATCCCGGCAGCTCGAGCGCTATTTCTTCGAGTCGTTCTTCGCCGACCAGATCTGGGAGGTGGGGCCGGCCTGGCGGGTCGGGTTGTACAAATTCCTGGCCGACTACGGCGACTGGGACGGGGACCCCACGCATCCACCCCAGGAGAACTACGACGTCTGCCGCAACTTCTTCGAGGAGTTCGTCCTGCTGGGCGATCCATCTTTGCTGCTCCCGGGCGGGTTGGGATTCGCCCTCAGTCCGGAGCCACGCTCCCAGAACCTCTGCTCGCCGCCGGCTGACGAAGCGGTGTACACCATCGAGGTCGAGCAGATCGGCGATTTCACCGAGCCGGTCACTCTCAGCGCCAGCGACACGCCGCCCGGGTCGAGTGTCGACTTCAGCATCAACGCGCTCCCGCCACCCTTCACCACGGTGATGACCGTCAGCAACATCGTCGGCGGCTCGCCGGGTATGTACACGATCACAATCACAGGCGTCGCGGCAGAGGGTGAGCGGCAAACCACCGTGGGACTCAACCTCTCCGACACCGAGCCGGGCGAGGTCACCCTGACGAGCCCGCCGGACGGCGCCGACGAGGTTTCGCGTACCCCCACGTTCATCTGGGAGCCGGCGTCACAGGCTGCGTACTACGACCTCGAGGTGGCGACCGACCCCGGTTTCACGAACGTTGTTCTCAGTGCAATGGTCAGCAACACGACCTACACGCCGGCTGCCAGACTGGACGCGGCCACGCTGCACTTCTGGCACGTCCGAGCCGTGAACGGCTGCGGCCAGAGCGACTTCTCGCCGACCTTCGGCTTCACCACGCTCGAACAGGCGGATTACTTCACCGAGCAGTTCACTAGTAGCATCGACCTGGAGAGCTTCATGGTCGCATACCTCCCGGACGGCACCGGCGACTACTACGACATGTGCGGCGAGGAAGCGACCGAGTTCCCGACCGATCCGAGCGGCGGAACCGTGATCTATCCGGGCGAGGACAGTTGGGTACATGTGGCGCTGACCGGCGGCGACGCGGTCTTGCTCTACGGCGTCAGCTATAACAGCTTCTACGTCAACAGCAACGGCAACATCACGTTCAACGGGGGCGACAACGTCTGGGACGAAACGCTGGCGATCCATTTCAACCAGCCGCGGATCTCGGGGCTGTTCGACGATTTCAGTCCGCAAAACGGCGGAACAGTCAGTTGGCGGCAGCTTTCCGACCGCGTCGCGGTGACGTTCGAGGACGTCCCTGAGTACGGCGCGAACAACGACAACACGTTCCAGATTGAGATGTACTTCGAAGGCGAGATCCACATCACCTGGCTCAGCACCGACGCCGGCGACGGCATCGTGGGTCTCTCCGAGGGCAACGGGCTTCCGGACGACTTCATCGAGTCCGACCTCTCGGCAGCCGGCCCGTGCGGGCCCGATTTCGACCTCAACGCCGACCCCGCTTCGCAGGACGTCTGCGCGCCGGCTGACGCGGTCTACACCATCACCGTCGAAACGCTGCACGGTTTCAATGATCCCGTCACACTCAGCGCCAGCGGAGAGCCGGCGGGAACCAGCGTCGACTTCAGCGTCAACCCGGTCACGCCGCCGGGCACGTCAGTGATGACCGTCGGCAACACCGGTGCCGCCACGCCCGGCCAGTACTGGATGCAAGTCACCGGCACCGCGGGGGAGCTAGAGCAGTCAACGCCCGCCGGCCTGTACATCTCCACCGACATCCCGGCCGGGGTAATGCTGACCAGCCCGCCGGACGGCGCGACCAACGTCGCGCTGATTCCGGAGTTGTCCTGGCAACCGACGGCGAACGCCCGGACGTACGACCTGGAGGTGGCGATCGATGCCGGCTTTGCGAATGTCGTCTACAGCGCCACCGTAACCGACACCACGCATACTTTGGACACCAGCCTGGAGGGGGCCGTGCAACACTACTGGCACGTCCGCGGCGTCAACGCTTGCGGCAACGGCGACTTCTCGCCGACCTTCAGCTTCATCACGATAAACAGGATCATGCCGGTGACGTACGATCTACTCAACGGCGAGACGGGCAGCTATTCGTACTTCGACAACGCGTACGACGGGGATGGTGACAACACCGTGCCGCTCGCGCCGCTTACTAACGGACTCGGCGATCTGACCGACGGCGTGATCGCCACCGGGCACTGGAACGTCACCTACCTGCCCTACGTCGGCTGGGTCAGCATCGACCCCACCATCACCTTCCACTTCGACGGAACCGTGAACATCGACGTCGTCACGCTCCACCTGGACGATTCGGGCGGCGGCGGCGGCGTCTATCCGCCGGATGACGTGATCATCACGATGGGCGACCAGACGCTGACCTTCCCGTGCAGCGATCCCCCCGGTGACGAGCCGTTTGCCTTTACGCTGGAAGACCTGGGCCTCTCGGGCGACACGCTCGAACTGACCCTCGCCGACTACAGCACCAGCGGCTACATGATGCTGAGCGAGGTGGAGTTCTACGGCGGACGCCCGACCGGGGCGTGCTGTCTGGGGTTCGCCTGCGAGGTGTTGTCGCAGGCCGAGTGTCTGGCTCAGGGCGGCGAGTACCAGGCGGACGGCGCCGGCTGCGACCCCAACCCGTGCATCACCTGCCCGGGCGACCTGGACGGCGATGACGACATCGACCTGGCCGACTTGGCCCAACTGCTGGCCAACTACGGCACCACCAGCGGCGCCATCTACGAAGACGGCGACCTCGACGCCGACGGCGACGTGGATCTCGGCGACCTGGCGGCGCTGCTAGCGGTCTACGGGACAACCTGCCCGTAAGCGTTCATCTGGTCAAGTGAAGTGATTATCATCGAGAGCGTCGCGGCGCACGCCGTTGCGACGCTCTTGTCTTGTGATCCGGGGACTGGTGAATGTGAGGAGGCATATCAGATGCGGCGATTCATCTCCGCGGCGGCCTTGCTGATTCTCGGGGCGGCTTGGTTGGCGCAGACCGGTTGCGCGGCGTTTGAATGCAAACGCGTGGTCGTGGCCAGTGAACGCGAGATGGCCGACGGGGCCCGGGTGGTGCTGTCCGAAAAGGTGTCCCGCACCCTGTTCGGGAAGGCGCGGAAAGAGATTGCACTTTCCAGGATTCCCCCTGGTGAGGGACCTGCCTGTAACGAGGATCTGGCAGACGGGGCTTTCCATTACGGCTACGTCCTCCGAGTCCACCCTGCCGAGCCCAAGGCATGGGTGATCGCGGAGGATTCCGGCCGGGTGGTCATGAGCGTGGACTTCGAGACTGACCGGTCCTGGAGCGATCCGGACGATCAGCCCGAGTGGGCGACTACCGACTGAGCCGAGCGAAGCTGTTGCAGAACGGATGCGCTTGCATGCTCCGTCGGCGATCTGCAACACGCGCGAAGGGCGCCCCGGCAGCCCCGAAGGGGCGCCGGTCAGTAGCCGGGGGCGCAGCCCCCGGTTACCGTGCGACTAGAACCCGAGCCCCAGCGGGGCGGCGGTAAGCAGTTCGCCACGCGGACTCCCGCGAGAACCGGAGCACGGCCGTGCCCAATTCCTACACTTGCCTGCGCTACCATGTGATCTTCAGCACCAAGAACCGCGTACCACAGATCAACCCATCGATGCGCGATCGTCTACACGAATACCTCGGCGGCATTATCCGCGACGAGAAGGCCCGCCTCATCGCCGCCGGTGGAACGCCTGACCACGTGCATTTGCTCATCTCAACGCACCCGCAAACCGCGCTTTCCGATCTGCTCCGACAAGTGAAAGCCAGCTCGTCACGCTGGATACACGAGACGTTTGGGGACCTGACCGATTTCGGCTGGCAGGATGGCTACGGCGCATTCACGGTCAGTCATTCGAATGTCGGGCAGGTTACCAAGTACATCGTCGAACAGGAGGAGCACCACCGGCGAGTCTCGTTTCAGGAGGAGTTCATCCAGTTCCTGCGGCGGCACGATATTCCGTACGACGAACGATACATCTGGAGATGACGGGGTTGCCTCCGGTGGCGCTCATGTGCTGATCCGTTTACCGCCGCCCCGCTGGGGCTGCGGGCGTGGCAACGTTGCCGACCGGGGGCTGCGCCCCCGGCTACTGACCGACGCCCCGCTGGGGCTGGGCGCCAAGAGCTACACTCAACCGGGGGCTGCGCCCCGGGCCACTAACCCGGACTATTCATACCGCAGAGAGCGCGGAGAGCGCAGAGTGTTGTTGAG
>CAZDTB010000151.1:0-9834 GCA_964508075.1 uncultured Planctomycetales bacterium | reverse complement strand
TTCCGGGGGCTGGCGCCCCCGGCTACTGACCGACGCCCCTCCGGGGCTATGCGATGCCCACCTCATCGCCGGTTGCGCGCTTGCAAACCAGCTTCCGGCCCGCCCGAACTGTCATGCGCGCCCGGGGGATGACTCAGCCCACTGCTCGGTTGCATCAAGTGCATGGGCCGGATAAGATAAGTGGTTTGGAGTTTAGCACGCAGAGGGAAGACACGTGTACGCAGTATTCGAAGACGGCGGAAAGCAGTACAAGGTCAGCGAAGGCGACGCATTGCTCATCGAGCGACGCGACCTCGACGAGGGTCAGGCCAAGATCACCTTCGACAAGGTCCTGATGGTCGGCGAGGGCCAAGACGCCCGCATCGGTACCCCCTGGGTCACAGGCGCCACCGTCACCGCCAAAGTCACCGAAGAGCTCAAGACCCCCAAAGTCATCGGCGTCAAATTCAAACGCCGAAAAGGCTACATGAAACGCTTCGGCCACCGCCAGCAGATGCTCAAGGTCGCGATCGAGAAGATCAAGGCTCCCGCCGCGGCGGAATAGGCCCAGCAAACTCCGTCTCGGACCTCCCCGCAGCCCGCCCGGGCGGGCTGCTTGCCTGCACCCCCGTGAAACCCGAACCCTGTCGGCAGTTTGCCATTTTCGGCGCGCGCCGGCAGAATTCAGCCATGCGACACGATGGCCGCCAACCCGACCAGCTCCGTCAGATCGAGATCATCCGCGGGTTCACACAATCCGCTCCCGGCTCGGTTCTGATCCGCACCGGCCAGACACACGTGTTTTGCACGGCCTGTATCGAGGAGGGCGTACCCTCCTGGCGGGAAGCCAGCGGCGCCGGCTGGGTCACCGCGGAGTACGAAATGCTCCCCAGCTCCACCAGCAAGCGCCGCAAGCGCAGCCGCGTCAGAATCGACGGCCGCACGCAGGAAATCCAACGGCTCATCGGCCGCTCACTGCGCGTCGCCGTCGACATGACCAGGATGGGTCCGTATACGGTCTTCCTCGACTGCGACGTGCTTCAGGCCGATGGCGGCACGCGCACGACTGCCATCAACGGCGCCTACGTCGCACTCTGCGACGCCCTGCGCGACGGCCGGCGCCGTGAGTTATGGGGCGACGACATTCTGACGACCGCGATCGGCGCGGTGAGCGTCGGCATCGTCGACGACAACGTCCTGCTGGATCTTGACTATCACGAAGACGTCAGCGCCGCCGTCGACTGCAGCCTCGTCATGACCGAGCGTGGCGAGTGGGTCGAGGTCCAGGCCACCGGCGAAGGCACCACCTATACCGACGCACGACTGGCCGAAATGCTGACCCTCGGCCGGAAAGGAATCGAACGGGTTTTCGAGTCCCAGCGCGACGCGCTGGCCCAGCCTTGATAGCGAAACCGGGCTATGAGACCACCAACCAGCCAACCCATCCGACCACCCTGGTTCGCATGTTTGACGGTGCTGCTGCCGCTGCTCGCCGGCTGCGAGATGCCCGCGGGCACGATGACGGCGCGGCCCGCCACCGCCAACGAGGAGGACATCTGGGCGATCCGCTGCCTCACGCTGGAAGGTCCAAACCGCTTCGGGCTGGCAGGCAGCTACGCCGATGCTCTGAGAAGGGTCGCCGGTCTCAAGCCCGGCCTGGTCCAGGTCCTTCACGAGTCCGGCCAGACCGCCGTCTACTACGGCCGCTACCGTCGCCAATACAACGCAAAAACCGACACCGAATCCTTCCGCCCCGACCACCTGCGCGATCTCGACCTGATCCGTCACCTGTCCATGAATATCCGGGACCCGGCCGTCGGCAGCCGCACCGTCTGGCCCTTTCAACTGGCCACGATGGACACGCTCCCGATCGGGCGCGGCTCGCATCCGGAATGGCTGCTGTCGCGGGCGCCGGGTTATTACTCGCTCCAGGTGGCGGTGTTCTACAACACCGGCGAGATGCGCCGCCGCAAGTACGCCGCCGAGGAGTACTGCAAGCTGCTGCGTGAGCAGGGCGAGGAGGCGTATTACGACCACGGCCGGGTGAACAGCTCGGTCTGCATCGGCGCGTTCCCGGAGGAGGCGATCCAGACTATCCCGAAGCAGGATCCGCTGACCGGCATCATCCAGGTAACCGCCAGGATCGTCGACGAGCGCATGCTCGCTTTGCAGCGTAAGCATCTTTTCAACCTGCACAACGGCAGTAAGTTCTACGAGATCATCCACGATCCGAGGACCGGCAAGAGAATCCGCGACCCGCATACCTCGTTCGCGGTGGAGATTCCGCGCGAAGGGCAAGAGGCCGGTTTTCCCGGCGGATAACAGTCATGCTCGAACTCCTGCTCGCCACGCACAACGCCGGCAAGGTCCGGGAAATCCGTCAACTCGCCGCGAGCCACGACTGGCTCTGGCAC
The DNA here is from genome assembly GCA_964508075.1 of uncultured Planctomycetales bacterium. GTDB lineage: Bacteria > Planctomycetota > Phycisphaerae > UBA1845 > Fen-1342 > JALSRY01. The sequence goes on along the minus strand of CAZDTB010000151.1, from coordinate 7,441 downwards.
GGCCTCGATGACTTTCCGGATGTGCCCGAAGCGGTCGAGGACGGCGGGACGTTCGCCGAAAACGCGCGGCGCAAGGCTTTGCATTACGCGACGGCGACCGGCCTGCCGACCCTGGCCGACGATTCCGGCTTGGAGGTGGACTGTCTCGGCGGCGCGCCGGGCGTGCTTTCGGCCCGTTACGCCGGCGAGCCACACAACGACGCGGCCAACAACCGGAAGCTGGTCGCCGCCCTGGAAGGAATCCCCCGTGAGCAGCGCACCGCGCGATTTTGCTGCGCGATGGTCCTGGCTCGGCCGAACGAAGTCCTCGCCGAAACGCAGGGGGCGGTGGAGGGCGTGATCGTCGACAAGCCGCGCGGCACGAACGGGTTCGGGTACGACCCGCATTTTCTGATCCCGTCACTCGGCAAGACGATGGCCGAACTGCCCGCGCAGGAGAAGAACGCGCGCAGTCACCGCGGTCAGGCGCTGCGCGCGATGCTGCCGAAGATCGCGCGTCTGCTGGATACGCAGAACCGCGCGGGCTGAAGCCCGCGGCTCCTTTCGCTAAAGCCCCCGGCTCCTTTCTCGAAGGGTGGAAACCGCCTCAGGACCGTCGTACGATCACCACATCCTGATCGATCGCGTCTGCGAGAGACGGAGGACGAAAGCATGCTCAACGTCTACTTGGCCGGAGCCGTCCGTGGCAGCAAGGGCACCTGGCGCGACCAGGTCCCCGAGATCCCCAACGTGCGCTTCATCCACCCCGGAGCGCGGATCCCCGGCGGCAACGAAGAACGCCGTAGTGACCTCTACGGCCCGGCCGACCGCATCTCGGTGCAGAAATGCGACATTCTGCTGGCGCACTGCGATCGTCTCGAGGGCGGCCACGGCACCGCAGTCGAGATCGGTATGGCCCTGGCTTACGGGAAGGAGGTCTTCCTGGTCTGTCCGAACGAAGAGAGCCGCTACGTCTGGCGGTTTTCGGTTGGCGCGACGCCGACGGTCTATGACTCGCTCGAAGCGGCCCTCGACGTGATCCGCTCCGTCGCCGCCCAGATCTCCGGCACCTCGCATTGCGCGGCTCCGTAGCCTCGACGCTTGAGCCCCGAAGGGGCGCTGGTCAGTAGCCGGGGGCGCGAGCCCCCGGTTGTCGTGCGCCAGGACGTTTTGAGCCCCGGAGGGGCGACGGAAGAGGACAAGCGCCGCGCCTGTTTCTGTCGCCCCTCCGGGGCTTCGGTTCTCAAACGACCGTGAATCCCAGGGCTCGCGCCCTGGGCTACTGACTCTCGTCCCTCCGGGACTGGCCCGCACCTGGCTTGATGCCTACGCCATGCGGTGGCCATGCCATCTCATCTATGTGGTCAGTACTTCGAGGTATACCAGTCCAGAATGCGGGTCGTAATACAGGTTCACCCAGAGCTCACGCCTCGCGTCCCAGCCTTTCCAAATCCGTGGACTTTCGATCTCTGGAGATTGCCACCACTCCGGGACGGGCAATAGGCAGCGCGGTGGCGGGATCATCGACCGCGACTCCACTTCAGTGAGCTGGGCACTCGTGACGATGTGCTCGACGGTCTCCTCACTCGCGTAGAACCGCAGGTAGTAGCCGGGGTCGCGCGCCCAGTTGTCGTTCCATCGCTGGAGATTCCGGACATCGTTGGGAATGCTCGTACCCAGGTTTCGGGCGAACAGCTGGCCCGTTGTTGGCGGAGCACAGACAAAGTACGACATCAGAACTCCCACGCCCCACACAATGACCACCGAAAGTCTCTGGGACAGCCGCAACCAGAACAGCGGCGCTACGATTACGAGTGCCAGTGGGAATGTGAGGAACAGGAACGGCAGAAAGAAGAAGGGGCCACGAAACCAGCAGCTAGCGACCACCGATGAAACAAGGACAGCGAGAACGATCTTTCGTGTGCGAGTCATGGCCGTCCGTACCGACTGGTGTGCTGCTTCTAATACGTGATCTGAAAGGTGTTCTCTTCGTCTCGTGGCGCGAGATCGCTCACATCCGCCTCGCGGATGTTATGCTTGAACTCGCCGGCAATTGCGGTGAGGAAGCGCTCGACTTCGGCCGGTTCGCCTTCGGCTTCGAGCTCGACGGTTCCGTCGAGCAGGTTCCTGACGTAGCCGACGACCTGGAAGCCGCGCGACAGGTCGCGCGAGATCATCCGGAAGCAGACGCCCTGGACGCGCCCGTGGTAGATGACCTGCCGCCGAACCGGGTTGGGTTGCTGCTCGCTGCTCACTTCCCGCTGCTCTTCTTGCCCTTCCTGAGGAAGACTTTGCGCTCGTCGTCGTGTATCTCCAGCGTGCGGCCCTTCAGGACGGTGTTGTAGCGCCGCTGGCCGCCGCCGTGCGGGCGCATGGTCAGTTTGAAGCCGTTGAAGTCGTACTTCCCCTTCTCCAGAACGGTCTTGCCCTCGATGGTGACGGTGGCGGTGAATGTGCCGTCACGGGCGAAGTAGGCGTCCTCGATCGCGAAGATTTCCTTGTTCGGGATGGCTTTGCTCATGTGCCAGTCGCCGACGATCATGCCGCTGCACCCGGTTGCCAGCAAAACCAACACGCCCAGCATGCCGGCCAACAGCACAATGTTACGTCTCGCGGAAGCCTGTGTTTTTCTGATTGGCATGGTGCCGGGATTATATGCGGTCACGGCAAGGCCGTCGCCACGCGCTGAAGCAGTCGCTCGATCAGAGCCCTGAGCGCAAGCGAGGGATCTTGCGCAGCCGAGCGTCCCGGCGATAAAACCCCTCGCTTGCGCTCAGGGCTCTGACTTGGCAGCCGCGCATCTTTGCAGGCATCGCTCGATTCGTGCCAGGGTTCGTTCTCGACCGACCAGCTCGAGCGTGTCGAAGATCGCCGGGCTGATGGTCGAGCCGGTGACGGCGACGCGCAGCGGCTGGGCGACCTTGCCGAGCTTGAGCTCGCGCGCCTCGGCGAAGTCGCGGATCACCTTTTCGAGCGTCGCGGCGGTCCAGTCGGTCAGCTTCTCCAGCTCGGCGCGAATCTCCTTCAAGATGGTGACGCCGGCGCCGTCACCTTTGAGCAATACTTTCCTGATCGCCGCCTGGTCGTACTGAAGCTGATCGTTGGGGTGGTACATCGCGCCGCATTTGGTGTCCATGTCGCGGAAGGTGCGCATCCCTTCGCAGAGGTTGACCAGCCGCTCCAGTGTTGGGGCGTCGAGGTCGCGCAGCGCTGAGCCCTCGTTTGCGTGCAGATAGTCGCGCAGACCTACTAGCTTGCGGTCCATCCTGGCGGCCGTCAGCGCGACGGTGTTGAAGTTCAGCAGCTTCTCGCGGTCGAACTTGGCGTTGGTCTTGCCAATCCGTTCGACGCTGAACGCCTGGCACAGCTCGGGCAGCGTGAACTTCTCGCGGTCGTCGCCCGGCGACCAGCCCAAAAGCGCGATGAAGTTGAGCAGCACCTCGGGCAGATAGCCGCTGACGCGGAAATCGTGAATCTCGATCTCCGGCAGCGACACGTGGAGCTCGGCCGCCAGCGCTTCCAGCCCAGCGGTCTCAAGTTGCGTCTTCTTCTTCCGCCATACGTTGAACGCGTCGGAATTCTCGCAGCCGGACAGCTCGCAAGCCCTGGCCGCGCTGATCCGGTCGGCTTTGAGCGCCTCCCCCACCGCCGCCCGGACGGCCTTGTCCTTCTCGCGCTTGCTCATCTTCGAGCCGTCCATGTTGAAGATGATCGGGAGGTGAGCGTACAGCGGCACCGGGTAGCCGAGCGCCTCCTGCAACGCCAGGTGGTTCGGCGTGTTCATCAGGTGCTCCTGGCCGCGGAGCACGTGGGTGATTCTCATGGCGGCGTCGTCGATCACAACCGCAAAGTGGTAGGTGGGCCAGCCGTCGGCCTTGACGATCACGAAGTCGCTCAGCTCGGTCGCCCCGATCTGGACGTCGCCGAGAATCTGATCGTTCACGACGAAATCGCGCTCGGGCATCTTGAAGCGCACGACGACTGGGCGTCCTTCGTCCCGGGCCTTCTGCGCATCGGTCTCGGATGGAAAACACTTCGGCCGCGGATAGCGGAAGCCGCGCTGCTGCTTCTTGCGAGCCTCCTGGCGCATTGCCTCCAGTTCTTCCGGCGTCTCCCACGCATAGTACGCCTGGCCGCTGTCCAGCAGCTTGCGGGCGTGCTCCTTGTATGTCTCAAGCCGTTGGCTCTGGTAATACGGTCCGTGCTCGCCGCCAACCTCCGGACCCTCGTCCCACTGGAGCCCCAGCCAGCGCAGATCTTCGAGCAGCTTCCGGTCGGCGGCCTCGATATTGCGGGTCTGGTCGGTGTCCTCGATCCGCAGGACGAACTTGCCGCCGAGCCTTCTGGCCAGCAGATAGTTGAACAGCGCCGTGCGCGCTCCCCCGATGTGGAGGTATCCGGTGGGGGAAGGCGCGAACCGCGTTCGGACGATATCGCTCATGGTTTCCTCGTTCTACTGAGCAGGTCCGCATCGGCCGGAGCCGACTCGTTCAAGCCAGACGATCGTACTGGAAGGTGAGCAGCCTGTCGTGTGCTCGCGCATGGTGGGCGCCGGCGGGCAAATCTGGGTGGAGCGGGGTGAAAATGCGGGGCGGCGCGGGTATACTTAGAGGTGGTGTGGAGCACGCTTGCAGCGTGAGGAGCCACGGGCTTTGCCCCGCGTGGCCTTCCGCTGGGTGCATCAACGCGGTCTTTGAGAACCAGGATTCAGCCGAAAGAGGGGGCGAATGGCTTCGACCGGGCAGGTTGAGGTCTGGGTGGCGTGTCGAGGTTGTCAGGAGGCCTCGTAAAACACCTGACACAACTATTACATGCCAACAATGGCTACCGTTTGGCGGCCTAACTAGGCCCGCCCGTCGGCCCGCGACGCCTGCTAGCGGGTACCGGCGCTGATAGTAGGCTGGCTCCAGCGTTCCCGTCCGGCGGCGCTGGAGTAAGAAACAGCCGGGCTCGGCCCGCAGATGACCTGTCGGCTGGTCTGCCAAGGGCTCAGAGCTGTGAAATCAACCGACTACGCACGTAGAAACCCAGGCTGAAATGCTTCGGCACGGGGGTTCGATTCCCCCCGCCTCCATCTCTAAGTCCTTATTTGACATATAGATCCGCTCGTGCGCGCGAAAAGTGGGGAGTACAGTGGGGAGTTGTATTCCCCCCGCCCCCATGCATGGACCAGAATGCCGGTTTGGTACCGGTTCCAGAATCCGCAATCCCCCCGCCTCGACAACCCACACAGTCGCCACGTCAGGCGCTCATCCGACCCCGAGAGACTGCGCAGATGACGATCCGTGAATGCGAGACTGCTTCGCCGCGGGGCGGGGGTCAGCTTCCCCGCGCTTGAGGCCCGAGGCTCGCGCCCTTGCAACTAATTTGCAGCTGCGATCGAGACCGGTTTAAGGTATTACTCGTGGTGACGTGACGACCTTTCGTGTCGAGTCGAACCGCCCAATCGGCCGCGCAAGAATCGGTGGACGCCGACAGCATCGCGAACCTTTGCAAGAACTCATCGGTGGCTGCCGTCGGGTCCGTGTTTCTCACGGCTCCGCACGTGTGGCCACGCCCCCGCCTTCTCAGTTGAACTCCCCCGAGGCAAAGTCTCTGAGTTTCTCGCCAAGTGCGACCTGCGGGGTGGCGCTCAAGGCCCCGGCCCGTTGTCTCGCCCTTCGATCGGGCCGGCGCGGCGAACTGGGTCGTGGAAGTACATGAAGCGGCGCAGGGCACCGAAGCCGTGGCACGCATTGCATACGGTCGTCGCACCGAAGGTCCGGACGTGCCATTTGCGGGCACGCAGCTCGCGCGCGCTAATGCCCTTGAGATTTCCAGGAACATCCGCCGGAGTGGCACGACCGTGGGTCAGGTGGCAAGTCCGACACGCGATCGTCCCCTTGGGATCGACCACGCCCTGTTCGTTGAACAAAGGGAAGTAGCCTGGAGTTCCGGGTTGCGTCGGGTTGAACATCAGGACTTCGGGGTGGGAAGCTATGGCCGGCGGTGCCACCGGTCCAGCTGTGCGGTGGCACGTCAGACAGTAGTCGTCGGCGACACTGACCGACTTAGCGGGGCGCTCGTAAACCGAGAGCCGCGTCGGCCACAAGAAGCGCGATTCGACCGTTCGGGGGGCCGCGTGCACCAGATGGCACGGTTGGCATCCCCGGGCTTCGAAGCCGGCCGCCTGCAGGCTTTCCCGGGCCTCTCCGACGGTGTGAATGCTCGCCAACTGCGGGTGGCAGGTCAGGCACAGTTGTTGGGCGGTGCTGATGCCCTCACCGCGCAGCATATGGGGTGCCGAAGCCGGACTGCGATGCGGGTCGTGGCAAGTGGTACAGGCGACCAGGTGCCGGCCGTCGGCGGTTTTTGCCAGCGGCAAAGTGTCTTGCTTGGGCGGTTCTTTCGCCAGGCGCGGATGTACAAGCGCGATCTCACTGTCGGCGCCAGGCCTGGTGTTTGCGTGACACGCCACGCAGACCCCTTCGGCTCCGGCCATGGTTCTGTCTGAGGGGAGGCGAAACAGGCCGGTCTGTTTCGTCCCGTGTGGACGGTGGCAGGCAAGACAGGTGTCTTTTGCTGCCACCGCAGCCTGCGGCCAGGCCTTCTTCTCGTTCTCATCGTGCATGATGTCGTGTGGGCCGCGGGCCAGACCGGCCTGCTGCTGGTGACACCGGGTGCAGAGCGTGCTCGTCGGTTCAGCCAGGTACTTGCCGAACTGCGGATCGTGTGGATCGTGGCAGGCAACGCAGTGCTCTTCCGGGTGGTTAACTGCCCCCAGCACCTTGGACTTCGCGCAGCGGTCGGGCTGATGGCAGGTAATGCACTGGCCGCGTGGGTCCAGCGGGTGCGATTCGACCGGCCTGGCGTAGTTATGAAACAAGTGGCAGGCGCTGCACATTCCGCCCTCGGCGACAGTCAGACCGTGCACGTTGGTCTCGTTGGGGAAGTTGCTCCGCAAATCGTGCGATGTGCTGGCGACGGCCTGCTTGTCACGATGGCAGCGCAGGCAAGCGTCGCTCTGCGGGTCATCAAACGCCAGAATGTAGCGCGCGCGCTTGGCGTGGTGCATTTTGTGGCATGAGAGACAGATCAAACGGTTTCCCGCGCCCAACTTGGCACCGGCACTCCGGACCGCGGCTGCCTGCGGCGCGCTGAGGCTGGGTCCGACCGGGTGGGGCGGCACTTCGTGCTCGCGGAAGCGCCCCGGGCGCATCTGCTCATGGCAGCACAGGCAGAGCTCGTTCTGATCGGCGCCCACCACCAGCATCAGGTCCCCTTGCGACCCGTGCCCCTCGTGACACCCCAGACAGTCAAGCACGTGCCGGTCATTGTCGATCAGGGCTCCGGCGTCGATCAGTTGCTGGGGGATCGGCTTCTTCATGGTGCCCGTCGGGTGCGAGCGGGCAGTCGGGCCGGCGGACAGATCGGCGTGACATTGAACGCACAGCTCGCTGGGCGAAGATTCCACCCGCAGGAA
>CAZDTB010000150.1:0-9835 GCA_964508075.1 uncultured Planctomycetales bacterium | reverse complement strand
CTGCGATCTCTGCGTGCTCTGCGGTGAATTATCCGGGTTAGCGGAACTTATGGCGGAGCTTTCGCGAAGCCGCATTCGCAGGTAGGCACCCCACGCCGCACAACGACCAGTCTGCGGGAGCGACAGCGTTGGATACGCAGCGATCCATCGAACGAACCAGACCGACCGCGGGCAAAATGGGCGTAAAATGATCGCTGTACTTTCTTGGGATCCGGGGTACACTGCTCACGCGCGGATCGGCGGGCGTCACTTTCCGCGTCCAAGGGGCTGGGACCTCGTGGCGTTCATCGGCGGCAAGGCGGTTTTTTCGCGATGGCGATCCGTGTCCCGATGCTGCTGCATCCGTGGTGGTGCGTGCTGGCGCTCTATGGGGTCGCGTCGTTCGTGCAGGGCGTAGAGGGCTGAGTGTCGTGTTTCAGATGGCGCACTGCGTGGAGGAGGCCGCCTTTCCTCAGCCGCGCCCGGACACCGGCCGGATCGAAACCAGTTGGGCCGTACACCAGGTCGAAACGACCGTCGATTTCGCTCCGCGCAGTCGCGTGCTGACATGGCTCGTCGGCGGACTGAGCTTTCAGGTCGAGCACCACCTCTTCCCTCGGATCTGCCACGTCCATTACCCGGCGCTCGCAAGGCTCGTGGAGGAGACGTGCCGGGAGTTCGGGTTGAGATACAAGGCATACAAAACCTTCCTGGCCGGCGTGGCTTCGCATTACCGCTGGCTGAGGCGTATGGGGAGACCGGTCGCCGCGCAGTAGCGAAAGCCGCAATGACGAGTCCGACTCGCTCATTCATCGATCCGAAAGAGGAGTCGCCCACGGTCGCGCATCGCGACTGAACCAGACACGCGTTTTGCGGCTGCGCAAGCGAAAAGGAGGCTTGCGATGAAGTACATCGAGCCGACGGCATATAACCTCGCGGAGTCCCAAGAAATCGCCAAGCAGATCGAGGTCGAGCTTGCGATTCTCCTGGGCATTGAGCAGTCGCTTCAAATCGCGCTCCAGTGGATGACGCGTGATCGCGGAAACAGCCGCAAGCTCTCGACGTTGCGCTTCGTAGCGCGCTCCTTTGAACGGCAGTTGACCCGCACCCGGGTTCTTGCGGACTACGGCGGTTACATGCACCTGATCACCGAGATCAAGCCACGTCTGGCCAGCGAAGTAACGGCCTTGAGGAGCGCGCGCGACGAGCTTCAAGCCAACTTCGAACGCATCATCGTACGACTGGAGTATGTCTCCCCGGACGATGCCGTTGGATTCGCCAAGGTATGTGCGGAGCTTAAGGACTACCTTGCGGATCTGAAGGCGCACGGCGGGAAAGAGCTGGAGTTGCTCAAACGCTCTTTTCAACAGAACGAAGACCAAGCCGGATAGAGGCGTCGGGCGCCGGCTGGGACGCGCGTTGCGCCCCGGAAGCGGACGAAAGCTGTCCCGTTCACGGCGCTCCTGGAATCGTAGAGCCGCGTGAGCGACGACTAATGTACCGGAGACATTCAGGCTTACCCCAGGTCGGACGCCAGGAAATGGGAAGACCTCGGGCAATGCGCCTGTATCTAATCAATCCCCGTAACCCACTCGTCGGCCTTACCGACCTCAGACGAAGCCGGTGGAATCGCTACCGGGTCTGGAAGCCGCTGGGTCTGGTCGCCGTGGCCGCGCTGACGCCGCCGGAGTGGGAAATCACGATCTTCGACGAGAACGTTCGCGTGCCAGACTACGCGGCCCTGCCACGTCCCGACTTGGTGGGCGTGACCGCATTTACCTCACAGGCAAACCGCGCTTACGAAGTCGCGTCGGAATGGCGTGGCCGTGGCGTGCCGGTCGTGATGGGCGGCATTCACGCCACCATGTGCACGGAAGAGGCCGCGGCACGCGTGGATTCGGTGGTGACGGGGGAGGCCGAGGCTGTCTGGGCGCAGGTTCTGGCCGACGCCCGGGAGGGCGCCCCGCGGCCCCTTTATGAGGGGGCACATGCGGAGATGGACGAAGTGCCGCCCGCCCGGCACGACCTGTTGACCGGCGATTACGCGTGCGGCTCGATTCAGACCACGCGGGGCTGTCCGCTAAATTGCAGCTTCTGCAGCGTGACCGCGTTCAACGGATACCGCTATCGCCAGCGGCCCGTCGCCGACGTCGTGCGTGAACTCGGCACGATCCGGGAAAAGCTCGTTCTGGTCGTGGACGACAACCTGATCGGCACGAGTCGTAAACATGCCGCCCGGACGAAGGACCTGTTCCGCGCCATGATCCGGGCGAAGCTGCGCAAGCGCTGGATCGCCCAGGTGACGATCAACATGGCCGACGACGAGGAACTGCTGGCGCTGGCCGCGAAGGCCGGCTGTGTCGGCGTCTTCATCGGCTTCGAATCGCCGACGGCCGCAGGCCTGAAGGAAGTCGGCAAGAAGTTCAACCTCGTCAACGGCCGCGACTTCGCCGCGTCGGTCCGCCGCATCCATCGGCACAGGATCCTCGTCGTCGGCTCGTTCATCATGGGGCTGGACTCGGATGAACCCGGCATCGGCCAACGAATTGTCGAGGCGGCCCAGCACTACGGCGTCGATCTTCTCAACACCCTGTTCCTCACGCCGCTGCCCGGTACGCGGCTGTGGGACGAGCTCGCGGCACAGGGTCGGATTGCCGCCGACCGGTTTCCGGAAGACTGGAAGCACTATACGCTGACGTTCCCCGTGGCCCGCTACCGACACTTTTCCGGCGCGGACATCGCCGCGGAAATGGAGACCTGCGACCAGACGTTCTATTCGCTAAGGAAGATCTTACGCCGCGTCTGGGGCAGCCTGTGGCACCGGCGCCAGCCGCTGATCGCATTGGTGGCCAATCTGTCCTATCGCGGCAACCTTCGGCAGAGTCGTAAGAACTGCCGAGACTTTCTGGCGGCGCGGCGCCACGTTGCCGGTGATGACCGCCGACCCGGGCTGAGCTCTGAACGGCCACGTGTACCATACGCAGCCTGTGCGACGCCTCTGTCGGGCATGGTGGACGAATGACCTGTGCCGGATTGGAAACCCCGATCGTGTCACGCCTGCCCGCGGCGGCGGCTCGACCGGAATGGAACCCCGATGCCTGAGGATCTGACCCCGAAACAGCGCGACACCGTCCTGCAACAATGGCGGTCCTTGATCGTGCGCGAGGGCCGGGATCTGGATTCACTGGAGCGGATTAGTTCGCGGGCGCTACAAGACCGGGACATACGGGCTGATGCGCAGTTGCAGAGCATGGTCCAAGCCGAGTTGAACCGGCGCCGGGCCGAGCTTCAGCGCGAGCAGCAGAGTGAACAACGAGCCCAGCCGTCGTCGAAGCCGCCCCCGAAATATCGCCCTTCGGCATCCCGGCGTGACGATCCCGGCTGGCGAACGAGTCCCGACTTTGCTTCGGAGTTCCAACCCGCGGCGCGTCCGGCTCCGCCAGATCCTACTCCGCCAGCGCCCGATCCGGACTGGGTCGCGCTGCGCAAGTTGGTCGTGGACTTGAGCGAGGCGCTGAAGAGCGGCGACGAGGCTGCCGCCCGGACCGTGTGCGCGCAGTTGCGCACGCTCCACGGGCGGCGCAGTGAGATCGTGTCGGCCGCCGATCTGGAGCGGTACGAACAACGAATCGAGAAGCTGCGAGCGCGACTGGAGGAGTTCCGCGGCCAGATCGATACGATGGCGCGGGACGCCCTCGCGGCGGCGCGGCGCGGAGATGCGGAGGCTACGGTCAAGTTGATGCGCCGGCTTTCCGCCATCCATGTAGCCCACCCACGGCTGCTCGACGAGCCTGGGCTAGAGAGGATTCGCCAGGACATCGTTGTTGCCAATGAAGGGCACGAAGACGGTCTGACGACCCGCGGGCTGATCGAGCGCGAACGTGCGGTTACGGCCAAGATGAAGCGGCTGGCCGCTGCGGTAAACGCCTTCCATCGCATCGTCTGTACGGTGCCGGAAACAAGCGCCGAGTTTCGCCGCGCCGAGGAGGTGTACCTGCAAGTGCTACAGGAGGTTCGGCTTCATGAGGAGGATTGGCTGGCGGAGTTCGTGCTCGAAGTCGCCGACGTGCTGGCGGAATGGAGTGTTCCGCCTCCGGGCGCGGCACCGCAGATCGATCGCTTCCTTGAGAAGGTCCGCGTGGGCATCGAACGAATCCACAAGAAGATGGGCGAGATCGACAGCGAACGAGGTGGCGTAGAAGGATAGTGAGGCGGTCATGCGGCAACTGAGTTTGCGAAGAGATCATCGAACCAGGCCGACCAGGGGCAAAATGGGCGAAAAATAGGCCCTGTACTTTCCTGGGACCCATGGTATAATTCTAGCGGTCGGATCGCCGAACCAGGCCGAGGCGCGATATTTGTTCCGCAAGTCCCGCATTCTGCTGCCTAGATCGCCTTCCCACCTTTTTGGCCGAAACCAAGGTCACTTTCAATTGAGGCCCTGAAAGTAAAGCAATGGGTCACGCTAACCATCGATAGGAGAAAAGCGATGGGAAGAAAACTGTATGTCGGGAACCTGGGCTACGGCGTGAGCACTTCCGATTTGGAACAGATGTTCTCACCGCACGGCACGGTTGAGAGCGCGCAGGTCATCGAAGACCGCTCGACGGGCCAGAGCAAAGGATTCGGATTCGTCGAGATGGGCTCCGACGCTGAGGCGCAAGCGGCGATCACCGCTCTAAACGGGCAAGATCACGGCGGGCGCGCCCTCACGGTCAACGAAGCCAAACCGCGTGCACCGCGCAGCGGTGGTGGATACGGCGGCGGCGGCGGTGGCGGTCGCGGCGGCTACGGCAGAGGCCGCTAGGTATTATCTGATGCCAACAGAGACAGGGAAGGCTGCCAACGGTGGCCTTCCCTTCTCTTGGCGGTTCCACGTAGCGGACCGGGAGCGGAATGTGCGCGCCGTAGAGGCCTTCTTCTGAGCGAGGTCAGATTCCTATGACGGCAAAGTGGCAAGGTCAGCCGAAGCAGTGGCGTGTGCGGGGGAAATCCACCGACGGCTTGACCGTCACGCTTGGCAATCATGACACCGAGACAGAGGCTCAAGCAGACGCTGAAAAGTTCCTGAAGGGGAAATTTTACCGCGACGTCACAGTTGAACCCATCACGCGCGCCGAGGTTCCAGATCACGAAGGTGCGTAGAATCCCGCCGGCTGTCCCTCCCGAAAAGTCCGTACTCGCCGCGAAGCCAGGACTCACGTCGTTCGCTCTTTCCGTACCCAAGAGGTACGATCGGTGCCGCGACCGTTGCGGATCGCCGCAACGCGCGGGCGCCCGAGGGTGCCGGAGAAGGCGCGAACTCTTGCGGTGGGGGCCGCCGCAACGACACGCTGAGGGATTGCCATGCCAACCGAACGCTTCGCGGATCGCATCATCCGCCACCTGGCCCGCCAAGGCTACCAGCCGCAGAAGATCCGCAGGCTCGCGCGGGCGATGGGCATCGCCGACGAGGAATACGGCGACTTCCGCGGGGCGGTCAAGGCCTTGATGAAGACGGGGCGGATCGTGATGGGGTCAGCCAGCGCGCTGACGCTGCCCGATCCGGCCCGGCGGGTGGTGGGCCGCTTTCGATCCAACCCGCGCGGCTTCGGCTTCGTCATTCCCGACACACCTAACTCGCATGGCGACCTGTTCGTCCCGCCCGGCCACTCGGGCGATGCCGTCACCGGCGATACGGTGGCTGCCGAGGTGCTAAAGCGTGGCAAGCGCGACGGCCGGCTGATGTACGAGGGCCGCATCGTCGAGATCATCGAGCGCGGCCAGAGCCGGTTCGTCGGCGAACTGTGCCGCGAGCTGAGCCGCTGGTTCGTTCGGCCGGACGGCAACATCCTGCACGTGCCCATCTTCGTCGGCGACCCGGGAGCCAAACGTGCCCGGACCGGCGACCAGGTGGTGGTCGAGATCATCGAGTACCCCTCGCGCGGCCGCGACGCCCGCGGCGTGATCACCAAGGTGCTGGGCAAGCGCGGCGCCCCGGGGGTCGATACGCAGAGCATCATCCACCAGTACCAGTTGCCGGACGAGTTTCCGGCCGCTGTCACTAAGGAAGCCGGGCGCGTTGTGGCGGCGTACGACCCTCAGGAGGCCGCCAACGGGCGCGAGGACCTGCGCGATTGATCCCGATGACGCCCGGGATTTCGACGACGCCATCTCGGTGACCGAGTTCGGCGACGGCCGGCTGGAACTGGGCGTGCACATCGCGGACGTGTCGTGCTTCGTGCAGCCGGGCGGGGCGCTGGACGAGGAAGCCCACGAGCGGGCCAACAGCGTCTACTTCCCGCGGCTGGTTATTCCGATGCTTCCGGAGGTGCTGTCCAACGGAGTCTGCAGCCTGCAGGAGCAGCAGACGCGGCTGACCAAGAGCGCGTTTATCACGTACGACGCCGCCGGGCAGCGCGTCGCGACGCGCTTCGCGAACAGCGTGGTCCGATCGGCCAAGCGACTGACCTACGGGCAGGCGACGGGGATCCTCGCGGGCAAAGTGGGGCGTTACTCGAAAAAGGTGGTCGCCCTGCTGCGGCGGATGGAGTCGCTGGCCCGGACGATCCGGCGGCGCCGATTGGCCGACGGCATGCTCGTGCTGGACCTGCCGGAGGTGGAGGTGGTGTTCGACGAGGAGGGGCGGGTAACGGGCGTCGAGCCGGCGGACACGAGCTTCTCGCACACCATCATTGAGATGTTCATGGTCGAGGCCAACGAGGTAGTGGCCGAGTTACTGGCGGGTTTGAGCGTGCCCGCGCTGCGACGGGTGCACCCACCACCCGACGAGGCGGCGGCCCAGCCGTTGAATCGGTTCCTGCGGGCCTTGGGACTGCCGCCGGTCAAGGGTATGGATCGAAAGGCCCTGCAGCCGCTGCTGGACAGGGTGAAAAGTCGGCCGGAGTCTTTTGCGGTCAACTTGGCGATCCTGCGGTCGCTCGAACAGGCAACCTACGAGCCTGCTGCGATAGGTCACTTCGCCCTGGCCAGCGAGGACTACACGCACTTCACCTCACCGATCCGCCGTTACCCGGATCTGACCATCCACCGGCTGCTGGAAGCATACGTGCGGGGCGGGTTGAAGAAGAAGGGTCGGCGCCGGCCGGAGGTGCCCACGCTGGACGAGTGCCGAGAGCTTGGTGCGCACTGCAGCCGCAACGAGCGCCGGGCTGAGGCCGCCGAGCGCGAACTGAAGCTGGTCTATATCCTGAGACTGCTCGAACAGCACGTTGGCGACGAATTCGAAGGGATCGTCACGGGGGTGACCAACTTCGGCTTGTTCGTCCAGTTGCCCGAGTATCTGGTGGAGGGGCTGCTGCGTTTCAGTGACCTGCCCGACGACTGGTGGGAGGTGGACGGCGAGGCCGGCTGCGTAATCGGCCAGCGGTCGCGCCGGCGGCTCAAGATCGGCGACCGTGTGCGCGTGGTCATCGCCGCCATCGATCTCGCAGACCGGGAGCTGGACCTGGCTCTGGCCGAGGAGCCGGCGGGCTCGAAACCACGGGCCGCCCAGCGACCCCAGACCGGCGGGAAACGGCGGACCAGGCGCGTCGAGAAGACTGCGCCCGCGAAGCGGCGACGGAAGAAGCGATAGCGCCTCGCGAGCGACTTCCAACGGTCAGCCGCAAGAGTCCGCGGCAGCGTGGAACATGGCCCCAGCGCCCTCCAGACCACAGCCGGGGGCGGCTGTGCCACACTTTTGCGGCGGACTGTTAACCCGTACTCCCCGCCGCGACCATCTGATTCGTTTCGCAGAACGTCGCCGGCTCGTAGGTCCAGCCCTGGCGGAGGCGGCGGTCTTCGCGGGCCATCGTGAACCGCAGGTAAAGGCCGATGAGCGGCGCCGCCAGCCGCGATTTCAGCCCGAACTCGCGGTAGATGTCCTTCAGGATCCGCGCGATCTTCGCCGACAGCGCGGGGTTGTCGCGGTGCCAGTACCGGGCCGCCCACAGGGCCCCGGCGTACAGGGTCGCCAGGTCGCGCGCGTCCCAGGCGTACCGCTCGCGAATCCGCCGTTCGGGATGGTCCTTGTAGCGGCGCCAGCCCTGGAGCATCGTCCGCGTCAACCGAATCAGGCTGGGGCCGTTGACCTCGAAGTCGCGGCGAAAAGCGCGCAGCAGAAACTCGGTCTCCTGGCCCGGCGCGATGTGCTGGTGCCGGTGATTGAACCGGTGCTCCCCATGGCTGTCGGCCAGCGGACATTCGTCGTCATCCAGGAGCGTCCCGGCGGCCAGCTTCTCGGCGTGCAGCGGCGTGCCGGGAATGGCGGTATACAGCGCGAACTGGTGGAAGTCCGTATCGTGGCTCACCGCGTGCTCGATAGCCGCGTCGATGTTCTCGGGCGTGTGCTCGTCCAGTCCGATGATGGTCGAACCGAGCACGCGAATCCCATGGGACTGGAGCGTACGCACCAGCTTGCGCGTGTCGGCGCCGTTGAGCTTGGCGTACTGCGAGTTTTTGCCCTCCAGGCCCATCCAGACCCAGAAGATGCCCAGGCCCACCAATTGCTCCAGCGTGTACGAGCGCAGCACGTTCGCCGAGCTGAAGACGTACAGCGCCCACGACTTGCCATGTTCGCTCATCAATTCCAGCAGCCGCAGCGCCCGCTTGCGGTGCATCAGGAAGTTCTCGTCCATCACAAAGAACGACTTGACCCGCAGGTCTTTCTCCAGGTCGCACATGACCTCGAACAGCTCGTCGCCGGTCTCGTAGAAATGGACGCACTTGCCCTTGCCGCCGAACATCGCCGAGGTCGAGCAGAAGTTGCACCCCATCGGACAGCCCACCGAGGGGATCAACGTGGCCGCGACTTCGCCGGGCTTTTCCGACTGATATACGCCCAGAATGCGCGCGCCGAAGCCGGACAGGATTCGGGGATGCTTGATCGGCCGGCTTTCGTCTTCGCCGAGGAAACGGCGCATCCAGCGCACACCCTCGCCTTTCACGATATGGTCGGCGTCGATCCGTTCGTCCAGGTCCGGCAGGTTCGCCACGTGCCCGCCGACGACGATCGTGGCCGCGGGCAGGTGCTCGCGGACGAGCTCGCACATCTTCCGCACCTTCTCGGCGTTCGGGATGATCGCGCTGATCCCGACAATGTCGTACTCATTCGTCGTGATCTCGGCGACGAAGCGTTCCAGGTCGGGGAAATCCAGCAGCGTGCACGGGGCGGCGATGTTGGCCTGGATCAGCATCAGCCCCCAGGAGCGGTGGAACATCCGCAGCGAGAAAACCCCCTGTACCCGCGTCACCTGGTTCTGATACAGCTCCATGGGGTTGATCTTCCGGCTGCCGTATTCGTCGTCTTGGGCATACGGCCCAAACACGCTGGTCAGCAGCACCCGGGCCCGCGATCCCAGCGGATGCGTTGCAAAAGGGGACTGGCTCCGAGTCGAACCCCCGGGCGCCCCGGAATCGCCGTCGCCCGACGAGGTGCCTGTCCCCTTTCTCAACGCTGGTGCGATCGTATCGGTTGTCGTCATGCGGTAGGTGTCTCCTGGTGGGGTAGCGGCCTCGTGCCCCATCCCGACCGCGGGGAGATAGGCACGTTGCAGCCGGCAATACTACCAGCGCCCCCCGCCGGCGGCTACGTCAGCCGAGCGTTTTCTGCTTGATTGCCGGAAAAGGCGCCTCGCCGTCATGCCAAACGGGGGTTCGCGGTTCAGGACGTAGCGTCCGGTCTCCGTGCCGGACGGTCTTTCGTAGCGTCCGCCCCCCGTGGCGGACGTAGGGTTCGCGGTGTAGCGTCCGGTCTCCGTGCCGGACGTAGGGTTCGGTGTGTAGCGTCCGGTCTCCGTGCCGGACGGAGGGTTCAGGGTTCGGGGTTCAGGATTTGGTGTGTGCCACTGCTTTCAAGAGGATTTCGCGCCCGGGA
>CAZDTB010000149.1:8786-9849 GCA_964508075.1 uncultured Planctomycetales bacterium | reverse complement strand
TTTGGGCTGGGTGGGATATACACCGAAGCGCTGCGCGACGTCGCCTTTCGGTTGGCGCCGATCCGGGAAAACGTCGCGGCCGAGATGATCAAGGATATCCGCTCGTACCGCCTGCTCGAAGGCGTGCGCGGCGAGCCGCCGTCGGACATGAAGGCGGTGGCGGAGTGCCTATTGCGGCTGTCGCAACTAGTAACCGATCATCCCGGCATTCAGGAGCTTGATATCAACCCGCTGATCGTCTACCCGCGCGGCAAAGGCGCGGTCGTGGCCGACGCGCGAATCATTCTGAAGGAGTCGTAGGACATGGCAACCAAGTGGCGAGAGCGCTATGCGGACAAGGTCGTTACCGCGGCGGATGCGATCAGCCGGATCAGACCGGGTGATCGTGTGTTCTTCGGTTCGGCGTGCGGCGAGCCGCAGGCTCTGATGCGAGCGATGACGGAAGCCGGCGCCGGGCTGAGCGATACGGAAGTCGTGCAGGTGCTGACGTTGGGGTTGGCGCCGTATGCCGCTCCAAAATACGCGCCCAACTTTCGGGCAAACGCGTTCTTCATCGGGAACAGCTTGCGCGAGGCGGTCAACGAAGCCCGGGCGGACTATACGCCGATCTTTCTTTCGAAGCTGCCGGCCCTGTTCAAAACGAGACGGATCCCGATCGACGTGGCCCTGGTGATGGTCAGCCCGCCGGACGAGCACGGGTTCTGTAGCCTGGGTGTGTCGGTGGACATCACGAAGTCGGCGGCGGAGTCCGCGACAGTATTGATCGCACAGGCGAACAAGCATATGCCGCGGGCGCACGGCGACTGCTTTCTGCATGTGAGTCAGATCGATTATCTGGTCGAGCACGACGAGCCGCTGCTGGAATGGCCCGTGGCCGGTGAGGCGGACGAAGCGACGCAGAAGGTCGCCCAGCACATCGCCCGGCTGGTTCCGAACGGGGCGACGATGCAACTCGGGATCGGGCGGATGCCCGACGCCGTGCTCTCGCTGCTACGACAAAAAAACGACATCGGAATCCATACCGAAATGTTCTCCGACGGGGTCATGCGGCTCGCCGAGGCCG
>CAZDTB010000149.1:0-8776 GCA_964508075.1 uncultured Planctomycetales bacterium | reverse complement strand
GGCGTGATCAACGGTCGCCGCAAGACGTTTCACCCAGACAAGATCGTCGGCAGCTTCGCCGCGGGCAGCGAGGAACTTTTCCGCTTTCTGGACGACAACCCGCAGGTCGAGATGCACCCGTCGGAGTACACCAACGACCCGACCGTCATCGCCAGGCACGACGGTATGATCGCGATCAACTCGGCGATCGAGATCGACCTGACGGGGCAGATCGTGGCCGACTCGATCGGGCAGTGGTTTTACAGCGGAATCGGCGGGCACGCCGACTTTATCCGCGGGGCGGCCATGGCCAAAAACGGCAAGCCGATTATCGCCATGCCGAGCACGGCGGAAACCAAGGACGGAATCGTCTCGCGCATCGTGTCGAGCTTGTCGCAAGGGGCCGGCGTGACGACCACGCGCGGTGACACGCACTACGTCGTCACGGAATACGGCGTGGCGTATCTACATGGGCGTAACCTGCGCGAGCGGGCGATGTCGCTGATCAACATCGCCCATCCCGACTACCGCTCCGAGCTGCTCCACGCGGCCAAGCAGCGTCACATCGTCTACGCGAACCAGATTCTGCCGCCGACGAGGGTTCCCTATCCGTCGCAGTATGAAACGACCGTGACGTTGAAAGACAAGACTAAGGTCTTCGTGCGGCCGATCCGCCCGGACGACGAACCGATGATGAAGGAGATGTTCTACTCGTTCAGCGAGCGGACGCGCTATCTCCGTTTCCATGGCCCGATGAAGGCTCTTCCTCATAATCGCCTGCAAGTGTTCTGCAACGTGGACTACAGCGAGGAGATGGCGTTGATCAGCATTGTCGGCGAGCCCGGCGAGGAAGATGTAGTCGCGGTCGGACGTTATCTGCACGATGCGGCCGACAACACCGCCGAGGTCGCCTTTACCGTGCGTGACGACTGGCAGGGCAAAGGGCTGGGGACGTTGCTGTTCAGTCACCTGGTGACGATCGGGCGTGAGCATGGGATTGAGAAGTTCATCGCCGAGGTCTTGCCGGAAAACGTCCCGATGCTTAACGTCTTCCACCACTCGAACTGCCACGTTACCACCAAAACCGAGAGTGGGGTCGTCCATGTCACGATCGTGCTGAATCCGGAGGCCGATTAGCCGGCAGAGAGTTGACCGGTCATCAGGTCACCGCACGGGGCCTCTCGCAAGAATCAAGTCCCGGTGCGCGCGACCCATTATCCTTAAAGGAATTACCCCTACTACGAAAAGTGACCACGCGATTGCAAAAGCACTGGCGATGGCATAAGCTTAAGATTGAATTATCGGCTATCGGAGGAGAGAACGAAGGCCCCGCTAGTAGTCGATCTTCAGCGCAGGCAACTCTACGGGTTTTGGCTACGGGTGAAAGGAGCACTCATCCTGCACGTCGAGTGACGATTCGAACTGCGAAGTCCACTTCGTCGGCGACAGTCCAGAGGGGGCGACGGCAGGACGCAACCACACGTCGTTTGGAGGAGATAACGATGTCCGGGCAATCATCGAGTCTACCGCCAACGACAAAGGCTCCCCCGGGTGGGACCCGTACTTCGGTTACGGTCGCATCAACGCTCATGCCGCCGTCAGTGCCGCGATCGAGCCCGAGGTCGAGGGCGACGTGGACCTGAACGATCTGGCCGCCCTGCTGGCCGCATACAACACGTGCGTCGGCGACCCGGGGTACAATCCGGCGGCCGACCTCGACGGGAACGGATGCGTTGATCTGTCCGACCTGTCGGCACTGTTGGCGAATTACGGGTATGGGACGTAGAGGATTGACGATTGGTGATTGACGATTGACGACTGGAGATCGGTCAATGGGTGGGGTCGCGGAGTCGGCCCACAAACTACAATCGTAAATTGTTGAACTCGAACGGAGGACGAACGGTGCAAACGGCAATCAGAAGAACGCTCGTGGGACTGTTGGTGGCCGGAATCGTAGCGCCGCTGCTCGGCCAGAACGCGAAAGTCGTGGATTTCCCCGATCCGGCGCTGTTCTACCAGAACACCACTTTCGACATCGACGGCAACGTGGCCTACGTGCCCAGCTTCGACAACGACGTGCTGTGGTCCTTCTCGCTCGCGACGGGCGAGCTGCTCGACCCGGACGGCCTGGCGCTGCCGGCGCCGGGCACCGCCAGCGATCCGTTTCTGTTTCCGAACGATCGCCTGGCGGTCCCCGGGTGGTTCCCCAGCCAGGGGATCCTGGTGGTGAACATCTCGGACCCGACCAACTTGGCGCAGGTCGGCGTCATCGCCTTCCCGACGACGACCAACATCCAGGGGCAGAACGTCGAGGTGGATGACAACGGTGTGATCGGGTACGTCGCCGGCTTTCCGAACGACACGCTGTACTCTTTCAACATCAACACGCTCAGCCTGGAGGATCCGGACGGGCTGACCCTGCCCGGCAATCCCGATCGGATCGCCTTGGCCGGTGACCGCCTGGCAATCGTCGATACGACCAACGGGCGCATCATGGTCGCCGACGTGAGCAACCCCGCCGCGCTGGCGCTCGCGGGAGTTATTGAACTGCCCGGGGCGAACACCTTCGGCTCGAACGACAACATCGTTTTTGCCGCCGACGGCCAGACCGGCTTCGTCTCGTCCAACGAGCGTGTGTTGTACTCGTTTGATGTGGTCACGCTGAGCCTGCTCGATCCGGACGGAATCGCGTTCGGCACGCAGAGCTTCGGCGACGACGTGGCGATCCACGGCAACACGGTGGCCTGCGTCTGGTCGCGCGGTCTGGCGTTTATCGACGTCAGCGATCCAACCGACCTGGTACTGCTTTCAAATGCCAACTTCGGCGAAACCGTGGCGCCGCAGGGCAGCGCTACGGTCGCTTTTGCCGCCGACGGCACCCGGGCGGCCGTCCCGGTGATTTACCCGGATGACTATGTCTACACCTTCGAGGTGGCTACCGGCGCTCAAGTCACCCCACGCTTTCGTGTGGACGACCAGCCGAACTACCTGACCGTCTTCCAGCCGGGTGACCAGATCGGCGTGCTTTGCTCGGGCAGCGAGGCCGACAACGTCTGGCTGATCCAGGGGCTGCTCGGGAACATCCCCGGCGACCTCGACGGCGACGGCGACGTAGACCTGAGCGACCTGGCCGAACTGCTCGCCGCTTACGGCGCCTGCGACGGCGATCCCAACTACAACCCCGCCGCCGACCTCGACGACAGCGGGTGCGTTGACCTTTCCGACCTGGCAGCGCTGTTGAGCAACTACGGCTACGGTGCGTAGAGGATCGGTGGGCGCCGAGGTCGGAGGCGCGTGAACTCGCTCGGGGGCAGGGCACGCGCGCGGCGGTGCATCCGCCGGGGAGCTACGCCCCCTGACCGGCCTACCCTATGATCCGCGCGTCTCGCCGCTCAGCGTAAGATAGCGCTGCGTATGTGGGCAAGCGGCAATACAGATCCCGCAGATCGCGTGGTCAATGCCCAGTTGGCCGGATTGCGCCCGGGCCATCCGGCGGCAGGAATAGGCGTCGAAGAACTCGTCGCGCGCGAGCCCCGGACGCCATTCAGCTCCCGAGGGGGCATTGGCGGGGCACGCCTGCACACAGGCAGAGCAGTCGCCACAGTGAGACACGTCTGCCGGCAATCCGAGCGGCAAGGGCGCATCGGTCAGCACGGTGTTGTACCGCACCGCAGAACCGTAGGATTCCGTCACCAGGAGCGCGCACTTGCCGATCCATCCGACACCCGCCCGGGTGGCGACCGTCTTGTGGGGAAGTGGGGTGGAGAGGTCGCTGTTGTTCGCGATGTATCCGGAAGCCTCGGCCGGAACCGCGCGAAAGCCGTGGTCATGCAGGCACTGCGAGCATAACTGAGCGAGCTGGTTCAGTAGTCGATTGAGATTCTGGTATTGTGCTGCGTACTCACGCGTGGGCCCATCGGCAATGTGCGAAACGACCGTGGGATCGAGCCGGACGCCCAGACAGATTCCCACGGGCAGAGCGTGTCGGACCGAAGAATCCAGAAGGGTGAGGTCTGCGCAGGCAAGGAACGTCAGGCCCCGAGCGGTCAACAGCGATTCAAGCTGAGCAAAGAGAGCCGAGTCGGCCATCCTGTAACCCTGGTTTCATACACAACGGACCAAGAACAGCCAGTCCCCCACGCTCAGAGAACGTGGGGCACCCGCGCTAACCGTCGATCGCCCAAAGTAGCGCATCCGCCCCTTTGCGTCCATCTCCGATCAGGTCCTCCGCGAGGTAGTCCCAAACGAGCCCATACATGTAGCGCCAGCCGCCCAGGTCGTGTCCGGCTCCCGGCACCACGAACATGTCGAACCGCTTGCCGACCTTCATGAACGCGTCGGACATCCGGTATAACTGCGCGGGATGCACGAGCGTGTCCTGGGCACCGTAGAGCAGGGGCAGCTTCCCTTGCAGCTTGTCGGCCAGCTCCAGGTTGTCGTCCACCTTGCACTCCCACGCGACCGAGCCATCCTCGCCGCGGACCTGCGTCACGCCCGCGTACCGCTCCGCACACTTCGCTGTACGTAGTCCGCAGCAGCGCCGAATTCGGCTCGAGCTCCGGCTCCGGAAACTCGCGAACCTCCACGGGCTGGTTTGGGGCCGGCATGACGGCGGCGGCGATTTTCACCATGGCAATACCTCTCGCGGGCAAGTGGTGGCCGCTCTTGTCAGTGGGATGGCCTGCCCAGCACGGCTACTCGGCCAAGTCAGGACGCAACGGCAACGGCGCGATGCGCAGCGATGTCCGGTCGACGACGACCACGGAATGCTGAAGCTGCTCGGCAGGAACACGAGCCAGCACGTCGCGCAACAGATCGAGCATCTGCTCATCGGACAGGTTGCCGGCGCGAAACAGGATGAGCCCCGGCTGGGAGCGGCCACTCAACGCGATGATCCGCGAGAAATCCAGGTCGGCCGTCACGATGACGGCCTCTTCCTCACTCGCGGCTGCGAAGATCTCCTCGTCGCGCGCCCGTGACCGGCCGCGCTCTCGCACGTGATGCGCGTCGTGCCCTGCTTCTCGAAGCCACTCCACAAGCAGCGGACTTACCGCCTGGTCGATCAGGAAGCGCATCATCCGGCCAGCGGCACGACCTGGTTGTCCGCCAGCAAAGCGGCGTACGCGAGTGCCTGGCGAATGTCTTCGGGTTCGAGATCCGGGTGGTTTTTCAGTATGGCGGCCTCATCCTCACCCGCGGCGAGCATCCCCAAGACGCGCGAGACCGGCATACGCAGCCCGCGAATGCACGGGCGGCCGCCCATGACTTGTGGGTCCACGGTGATCCGGTCGAGTTTCGTCATCGAGAACTCCTTGAAAGGACATCCGGTTCCGCATCTATCATAGCAGATTCAGGGTCGCGTCGCCCAGCACCTTCTGGATGCCACGCCCGGCTGGACAGGGTGTAGCGTGCGGCTCGCCGCACCATTATGATCCATGGCGACCTACGTTTTCAGGCGCGGGTGCCCCCACCCCTTTCAGGGGTGGGGGCCGGATTAGGATGTGGAGCGGTCACCATCTTCGAGTCAGCCCCCCACCCTCAGAGAGCGTGGGGCGCCGAGGCTAGGGAACAGCCCACTCCGGCTGCTGCTCATTAGCCGGCCACCATTTGCCGTTCTCGTAGTCGACGCTGAAGACAACCTCTCCAGTCTGAACGCCCACTACCCAGGCGCGAAGCATTCCAGGGGTCGTCATTATCTGATAACTGCGGTCTCCGCGCTTCGTAACCAGTGCGCTAGGCGTGCGGTCCAATGAGCCGGCTGCTGGACCGTTACAGCAGAGCAGCAGACTCCTGTGTCTGACTTGCAACCATCTGCGTTTCGTTACGCACAGAAGGCCTAGTTCAGACCCGTCTGACAGCGTCGCCTTATCCAGCACCGGGATTGAGGTGTGTTCGATCACGTCCGGGCCATAGAGTACAGCGAATGCCACGAAGACCAATAACAAAGCAAGGACGCCAAGCCTCCACCGTTTACGCGCTTCCCGTGATCGCACCTGGCTCAATCCAACCACCGCTTGTCCTTCAGCTTCTTCGCCATGGGTGCCCCACGCCTTCCAGGCGTGGGGGACGGATTCGACTACGGGACGGCCATCGTCTTCGAGTCAGTCCCCCACCCTCGGAGAGGGTGGGGCACCCAAGCTTCGTGCCTCCGTCACTTCGTCACTTCGTCGCTGTCCGGCCGGTGCGGGGCCCGGCCGCTACATAACATGAACCCGGAACCCCGAACCCTCAATCCAGCCATCGCTTGTCCTTCAGCTTCTTCGGCAGGTACTCCTGTGTGATGAAGCTGAAGTGCTTGTTGGACAGGGCTTCGAGCTCGAGCTTCTTCCCGATGGCTTCCATGTGCTTGATCTCGCGCTGCCAGTGCTGCTTGGCGAACCACGGGTAGCTGCGGATCTCCTTGGCCCGGCGACGGTCCTCCGGCGTCAGCGGCATCGCCACGTGCGCGGGGAGGTCGAAGCGGTCGGCGTCGTAGCTGCTCATGCCGATGAAGCGGGCGGCGGGGATCGCCATCCGCTGGCTCTCGAACGCCAGGTTGATCGAGCCCTGCTTGAGCACGCTGTAGATGTAGTAGCCCCAGGGGTCGTTATCGACCAGCACGTACACCGGCAGCTTCAGCTCGTTGTGCATGCGGCAGATCAGCCGGCGAACGCCGCGCGGCGGCTGGCCTCCGCCGTGGATGATCATGCACTTGTTCTTTTCCCAGTAGCGGTCCTTGTTGAAACGCTGCCAGACGGCGCCTTTCTCGATCAGCAGGACGTACTTGGCGCCACTCTTCTTGAACTGGATCACGTCCGGCTCGACGATGCTCGGCACCGCCCAGCCGCCGGAGCCCATGCTCGACAGCGTGATCGTGTCGCCGTTGTCGACGATCGTCATCGGGCCGACCATGGCGCCCTTGGTCTCGGCGTGGACGCCCAGCTCTTCGCGCAGGGCGTTCACCGAGACCTCGACGTCCTCGATGATCGGGTCGGACTCGCTCTGCTCGCTGAAGATCAGCTCTTTGGCCTTGCCGTCGGCGGACTTGATCGGGACCTTCAGGTTATAGAACAGGTCACGGATGCTGGTCGAGTCGGCGGCGTCGATCAGTTGCTTGCAGACCTCGGCCACCCGGATGGTCTGCATGAACTTCTTGGCCTGGCTGCCCTCGCCCTTGCGTCGGCCGAGCAGGCTGAAGAAGAACCGCCGCTGCTTGCCGTCGAGCAATTCGATGATGCCCTTCTTCTCGTTGAAGCGGACGTTGCTGAGGGTGCGCGAGGGGATGTCGACGTGCGGGTCACGCCGCTTGTGCACCTGCCCGATCACGTCCTTGGCGAGATCGACAATCCGCTTCCCGGCGGCAGCACGGTCGCGTCTCACGGTTCGTTTCGTTGTTTTCCTGGTTGCTGTCTTTGCCACGGTTGGCTCCATCCAATGCGAGATCCCTGTGTTTGTGGGTAAGCGTAAGCGTTGGCGTCCGGCGCGGGAAGGGATTCCTGGAAACAAGGCTGCGAGAGGGAATTCTCACGCCACATGTCATCCGCAATTGCTCGCTGGTGCGAGAATCCCTTTTCGCGCCAGCGGAGAGCCGCGAGGCGGCGACAGTCAGTAGCCGGGGGCGCGAGCCCCCGGAACAGTGGCGCCGCAATCTGAACAGAGCCCTGGAAGGGCGACAGAATCAGCCGGCCCGCGCCGCGTGTCTGTCGCCCCGCCGGGGCTCGCCCGGTGCGTACCGTGTGTACCGTGGGCTCACGCCCACGGCTATTCACTGCCGGCCCTGCGGGCCTGGTTACCTGCGACACGAAACTCATGTGAATCGTGCCGAGATCAGCAAGACGACGAACCCGCCGATGGTGAGCAGGCTAATGATCGATGCTGCCAGCCAGGACAGCGGGTGTCGACGGGCGTCGCGCGGTAGACGGAACTGCCGAAGGGTGACGTGCAGTACGTAAGTCTCGAGCACGACGGCTACTGGCATCGCTAGCGCGAGCATGCTTGTTATCGCGAAGCCCCAGTTGCCAACGTCTGCGATAATGCCGAGGTCAGCCAGCTTGGTGATTATCAGCGGGAGCAGTAGCATCGCGACGCCGAGAATGGCGAGGAACAGGTAACGCCGACCACTCTTGAGCTTCGACAGGTAACTCGCCGGATCGGCGGCGTCGAACGCCCGCCCGCATTCGGGGCAGCGGTTTTCGGGGAGGCCGCGGAGGTCGTAGCCACAGTTGAGGCAGCGCATCATTTCTGGCGACGTCATGACGTGATTCTAGCAAACACGAGACAGATGGTCCGCACGGCGGACCCTACGGCTTATCTCAGAGCCCCATCGAGTTCTCGATGATGTAGTGGAGTGCCCGTAGTGCATTGAAAGACGACGCAATCACGGCCAACTCAAATGGCATGCAATAGCCTGCATCATGATATCTCGCTTTGATAAGTACGACGCTCTTGACCAGGACAAGAATGCCTAAGGCGACTGCCCCAGCCATCGTGGCAAGCAGCGCGATAACAAACCAGGAGCCCCTCACGGATCCCGAATCGAGAAGAACGCGGGGCAGCTCGGCCGCCACCCAGCAAGCGATCGCGAGGCCGAGATACGCCCAGCCAGATCTGTGTCTTGTTCCCCAAGTAAACGAGTCTGGATCTTCTGGATCGAACGGCCGGCCACATTCGGGGCAGCGGTTTTCGGGTAGCCCGTCGAGGATGTAGCCGCAGTTGAGGCAGCGTTTGTGCTGCGCCGAGTGCATGGGTTCAGGGCTTCTTTTTTTGCCTCCTCAGCAAAATTCGTGGGCGAGTTCCGGCTCGGGTAGGCGTCCCAGGG
>CAZDTB010000148.1:0-9872 GCA_964508075.1 uncultured Planctomycetales bacterium | reverse complement strand
CAGGCAGCCACCGATCTCGGCCGCCCGCCCGCGGATCGATCTGCCAACCGGGACCGGCAGCACCTGCGCGAATGCCCCCTGCACGCCAATCATCATGAGCTGGCACAGCAGACCCACTACCAGCCCGACGCCGACGACAAACGGCCATTCCGCCCACGACGGCATCGCCGGCGCATGCCCCCGCACCGTCTCGTGCAGTACGAGCGTAACCAGCAGGCCCAACGGCGAGTAGTAGCTCCACAAACTCATGTGCAATCATGTTAACATACTGCCCGGAGACTTAAACCCCGCTCCCGGCTTATGCCCTTCGTCGCGAGACCGGGAGAGATGCGCGGAGGAAGCCAATGAGTTCCAGCTGGGAAGGTGAAAAGGTCCGGCTGGTGCCGCTCGACAAGAGCAAGCACTTCGAGAACGCCTTGGCTTGGATGAACGACCCGGAGGCGACCAAGTGGCTGCTGGCCGGCGATCTGCCGATCACCCGGCTGATCGAGGAGGACTTCTTCGAAAAGGCAATGCGGCCCGACTCCACGCAGGTGAGCTTCGCGATCGAGACGCTGGAGGGGGAGCACATCGGCTTCTGCGGGCTTTTCGGCATCGACTGGAAGCACAGAACCACACACAGTGGCACGATCGTCGGCCCGCAGCAGTTCCGCGGCCGCGGCTACGGCTGCGACGCCCTCAAGGTGCGCACACGCTACGCCTTCGAGGTTCTCGGCCTGCGGCTGTTACTGACCGAGGCGATGACCGAGAACCTCCCATCACGCAAAGCACTGCAAAAGGCCGGCTACCGCGAGGTGGCCCAGATCCCGAAGCGCTACTGGCGACGCGGAGCACACCGCGACGTCACGCTCTTCATCCTTTCTCGTGAGGATTGGGATCCTTAATCGCGCCACGCTCCGGCCCGCCAATCGGCGGGCACCAGCGGAGGTAGTCCTCGACCGTATCGACATCCGCCAGCAATCGCTCATCGTGCCATGCGTGACGGACGACCGCCTCAACATGCTCACGCAGCAACCAGTTCAACCCATAGCCGGGTGGAATCCGCTCGATCTCCGCCACCAGGCACCACGGCACAATCAGCGGGTGACCTCCTCTCCCACCTACCTCCGGCAGGTGAATCCGGTCGGGATTCGCCCGCGAAGCCCTCCAGAGCATGATCACCAGTTCCCGCGAGACGCCAAACACATCGACCGGGTGTATGCAAACCGCACCCTGCGGCACGCTCAGCGCCCTAATCCCTAGACGGACGCTCGTAATCATCTCTGCCCGGGGCTCTGGGTTGACAACGATCTCGACGTTGTCTGGGAGCGCTTGCCGGACCGCACTATTATTCCGCGGGTTAACGACCACCACCCGCTGCCGCACGCACGGCAACGCAAACTGCTCAACCACATGGCCCACGAGCGTTGTAGACCCCCAGGACAATCCAGCCTTATCGCAGCCCAGGCGACGCCCCGCACCCGCCGCCAGCACCAGGACCCCCAACTGCTCCTCCGGCTGCATGCCCACTCTCCAATCAACGCTGTCACCACCCCGTCCAGCCTTACATTCTTGCAGATCGCACGCAGCAGTAGAAGGATTCTAACTGCTCCCCACCATCCTCCGCACCCAGCCAAGCTGCTGCCGCCCCCCCGCAGCGGTCAGCTACTACCCGTCGCGGCCCCCATTATTCCCGGAATCGCTCCCAGCAGCTAAAATGTGCCACCACTGCGCCACATCAAGAGTCAGGGTTCGCAACTCATAAGTCCTCGAGCCCCACTTGGCGCCAGTGACGGCCGTGCCTATCCTGAGCTTCAGCTAATCCCTCCCCCGGCTGCTACCGCGCCTGACGCCTAGGCGAGGTCCTCGCCGCCGAGAGGCCACCACTCAGGAGGGGGCAGAGCTAACCGGGACGGAGGCATCCCGTAAGTAGCGCTCACGGCGACTGCGTCGCCCAAAGACGGCATCACCGAACTGGCGAGACTCCATGGCAACCAGTGTCGACTTCTCCTGGAACGCGTTCCTGAATGCCATGCGCACCAAGTTCCCCGAACTCTATCGCACTTGGTTCGCGGACCTGCCACCAGCGAAACTCGACGCGGGCCAGTTACTCGTCGTTGTCCACGACCCAGCGAAGCTTCGCTTCCTGCGCGACACCTGCACGGCTGCTTTTACCCAGACCGCCATGACTTTAACCGGCCACCTTATCTCCGTTCGCTTTGCCGGACCCATGAACCATCACCGCACCACCCTCGGCACCAGCCTGCCCACCACGCTCACCCAGACCCCACTCAGCCCCGACTATACGTTCGAGCAGTTTGTCGTTGGCCCATCCAACCGTCTCGCTCATGCTGCCGCCCGAGCAGTATGCGCGCAACCTGGCTCACTCTACAATCCGCTCTTCATTCATGGGTCCTCGGGGCTCGGAAAGACACACCTTCTCCAAGCCGCCTGCACGGAACTGCTGGCGCGCAATCCTGCTGCGCATACGACATACGTGTCGTGCGAGGTCTTCGTAAATGACTTTGTCCGCGCGATTGAAACCGGACAGCTCGCAGAATTCCGCAGCCGGGCCCGCCGAGCCGACGCCGTTGTCGTCGACGATGTGCAGTTCTTGGCTAACCGTGAATCCAGCCAGGAGGAGCTCTTCCACACCTTCAACGTCCTGTACCAGGGTCGCAAGCAGATCATCCTCTCAGCCGACTCGCCACCTAGCCAGATCCCAACCCTCGAGGATCGTCTGGTTAGCCGTTTTAACTGGGGCCTCGTCACGCAGATCGACCCACCCAACCGCGAGACGCGCCAAGCCATCCTGCACAAAAAGGCCCGCCTACGCGGCTGGGAGGTCCCAGACGACCTACTCGACTACATCGCCAGTTCACTTGAGTGCAACGTTCGCCTGCTGGAAGGTGCGCTAACCAAGCTCATCTCAGAGACCCAGATCGGGGGCAAGCCAATGACACTCGACACCGCACATGAAGTGCTCACTCACTTTAACGGCCGACCCGCGCGTCAGTTACAGGTCGGCGAGATCCTCGAAGCCGTATCGAACCACTTCAGCATCCGCCTGCCCGAACTCATCGGCCGCAAGCGCTCCCGATCAATCAGCCACCCGCGCCAAGTCGCCATGTACCTCGCCCGCAAGCTGACG
Organism: uncultured Planctomycetales bacterium; assembly: GCA_964508075.1. Lineage (GTDB taxonomy): Bacteria > Planctomycetota > Phycisphaerae > UBA1845 > Fen-1342 > JALSRY01. Next base: position 6,742 of record CAZDTB010000148.1, on the reverse strand, counting down.
CCACTCAGCCTTGAAGAAATCGGTGTTCACTTCGGCGGCCGTGACCATTCAACCGTCCTCCACGCCGAACGCGTAATCGAAGCCGCCCGGCTGAAACACAAGCCAGCGGCAGAGACACTGGCAGAACTGACAAGCCAGTTGTTAGCCCGGCGTTGACTAATCCCAGAAATGCCCCATCCGAACCCCCTCCGGCCCACAAGCAGAGACCATTCACCTCTCCCCCAGACGCAAACTGTCAGCGAACTGAACTACTGTCAACCATCCAGCCTCGTTACTGGCAAGCGCCCATCACCGCCAAGACACACTCCTAGCCGAGCTTACCACGTGCGCAGACGTATCTCTGACCAAACCGACAGGCGCCACGGACTACGATGAAGGACTTTTCTATGCTAGCTCTCCTTATCAGTACATGTCCGGTTGTTGGAGGCTGGGCTGGGAGCGTTTCCGGTCGGGGGCTGGTGGCGGTGGGAAGGGAAAGCGGTTATAAGAAGTGCACTTCAGGAAGGGCGTGCTGCATGATGGCGTTTCGGCTCAGGAATGGGGCGAGAGGGGTGAGTGGCTATCCGGGGGGGTGCTGTTAGTAGCGAGTGGAGCTGAGTTTGATGAGAACGATTCTTCCAAGACAGGCTTTTCAGGATGCGCTTACGGCGGTCGCTACACTGACGGGTACCCGGAGCACGCGCCCGATTCTGGGGTGCGTGAGCCTGATGGCGCAGGGGAGTGAGCTCGAGGTGAGCGCTACGGATGGTGAGGCGGGGCTCCGGCTGGGCTTGCCGGCGCTCGCGGTCGAAGAACCTGGCAGGGTGGTTGTGGCTGCCGACCGACTCCTGCCAATTGTGCGCGAGCTAGAGGATGTAGAGGTTTCATTAGCGGTCGATGGACAGTACTGCGTCATCCGCGGCGAAGGCAGCGAGTTCCGTATCTTTGTGATGGACCCGGCTGACTTCCCACCGGTGCCGGAGTTCGAAGACGAGCCCGACATGGTTATTGGGGGGGCTGAGCTGCGGCGAATGGTCAGCCTGACATTATACGCCGCGGCACGCGAGACGAGCCGCTACGCGATCAATGGAGTTCTGTGGGAGAAGCGTGGGAAGCGGCTATTCGTTGTGGCAACCGATGGGCGTCGTCTGGCGCGGGCTGGCGGGATGGTGGTGAGTTCAGGCAGCGCGGACTTTGAGGTGGTGATCCCAGCGAAGGCAATGAGCGTATTCGAGCGCGTGTTCGGGCCATCTGGGCAGGAGGAGGATTGGAAGGTTGATATAAGGGTGATGCCCAACCAGATCGTGCTGCGGGCGGGTGAGCGAGTGCTGTCAACGGTTCTGCTTGAGGGAAGCTTCCCAAAGTACGACGATGTAATTCCCAAGGAGCGGAGCCGGCGCGCCCGGGTTCGGCGGGAGCTGCTGCTGGGGGCGGTCAAGCGTGCGGCGCTGCTGACAACCGAGGAGTCGCGGGCTGTGAAGCTGGCCTTCGAGGGGGAGTTGTTGGTCATTACCTCACAGTCGCCGGAGCAAGGTGACGCGCGCGTGGAAATCCCGATCGGCTACGAGGGCGAGGCCCTGACCATCGGCTTCAACCCGGTATTCCTCAATGACGCACTGCGCGTGGTCCCGTTCGATGAAGTTTTCCTGGACCTCCATGAGAGCTTCCGGCCAGGTGTGCTCTGTGGGGAAGATAAGAATGAGTTCCTGTATGTGGTCATGCCGGTTTCACTTTCACGCTAAACCGTCTTGGCAGGGCTGCAGATGACGAATCAGCAGTACCGCCAACTGGTGCAGAACCGGCGACGGCTCCAGGTGCATCCAGCCATCGATGGCCGCACGGAGGCGCGGTTCCTGCGGGGGGCGGCACGCGACCTGCGGCAACGGGCCACGGTGCAACGGGCGTTGGAGCGAATTCTGCCAGCGAGCTGGCTGAAGGCAGCGCGGGTCGAGATGGTAAAGGGAGGTACGGTTACGATCGGTGTTCGGGATGCTGTGATCGGCGAGGAGATGCAGCGGGATGGTGCGCGCTTACGAAGGGAGTTGGGGCATGCGGTGCGCGGGCTCCGGCGGGTGCACATCAGCTTGGCGGCGGGCAGGGGGTAGCGCTGAGCTAAGCCGGGGTTGGTGGGGGCTAGGGGGTGCCCGGGAGTCGAGCGTGCTGTCGGGGTGGTGGCTCCGCGGGAGGTGTTCGAGGTATCGGATCGGGGGCGTGTGTGCGATGAAATGATCAGGCCAGAAGAGCGATCCGTCTACGACGAGAGCAAGGTGCAGGTGCTCGAAGGCACCGAGCACGTCCGCAAGCGCCCGAGCATGTACATCGGTGACACCGGCGTGTACGGGCTGCACCACTTAGCTTACGAAGTTATTGACAACTCGATCGACGAGGCGATGGCGGGGGCGTGTGAGAATATTGCCGTGACCATCAAGGCGGACGGCAGCGTCAGTGTTGAGGACGATGGTCGCGGTTTTCCGGTGGGTATCAAGGAAGAGTACGGCATGTCGGCGCTCGAGCTGTGCCTGACCAGGCTGGGCGCCGGAGCCAAGTTTGACCGTGACTCATACAAGGTCTCGGGCGGCCTGCACGGCGTGGGTGTGAGTGTCGTCAACGCCCTGTCGGAACGCTGCGAGGTTCAGACCCGCCGCGACGGGAAGGTTTGGGTGATGGGCTTCGAGTACGGTAAGACTACTCGGCCACTTGAGGCGATCGGTGATACTTCAAAGAGCGGCACGCTGGTCGAGTTCAAGCCGGATGTGAGTATCTTCCCGGGGGTCGAGTTGCAGCTCGATACGCTCAGCCGTCGGCTGCGGGAGCTGGCCTATCTGAACTCGGGACTTCGCATCGTGCTCACCGATGAGCGTAGCGATGTCTCTGAGAGCTACTATTTTGAGCACGGCATCCGGCAGTTCGTCGAGCACCTTAACGAGGGTAAGAATGCCCTGCACCGGGCGGTCTATTTCACGCGCGAAGACCGCCGGCAACGCCTGATCTGCGAAGTGGCACTGCAGTATACCGATGGGTATAACGAAAACGTCCGGTCGTTCGCCAACAATATCAATACGGTCGAGGGTGGTACGCACCTGTCCGGCTTCCGCAGCTCGCTCACCCGGTGCCTCAATAGCTACGCGCGCAAGAGCAATCTGTTTAAGGCGAACGATCCGACGCCGACCGGGGACGACATTCGCGAGGGGCTGACCGCGATCATCTCGGTGATGGTGCCAGAGCCACAGTTCGAGGGTCAGACCAAGACCAAGCTGGGGAACAGCGAGGTGGGGACCTTCGTCGAGACCTCAATCAATGAGGCCCTCGGGGCCTACCTCGAGGAGCACCCAGCCGAGGCGAAACGCATCGTGGCCAAGGCTGGTCAGGCTGCTCAGGCGCGTGAAGCGGCGCGCAAGGCGCGCGAAACGGCGCGTAAGTCGGCGATGTCGGGTGGCGGCCTGTCGCGCAAGCTGGTCGACTGCTCCAGTCGCCGAGTGGACGAGACCGAGCTGTTTATTGTCGAAGGTGATTCGGCCGCTGGCTCCGCCAAGGGTTACCGTGACGCGCGGACGCAGGCGATCCTCCCGATCCGTGGCAAGATTCTGAACGTCGAGAAGGCCCGTTTGCACAAAGTCTTCAGCCACGAGGAGATCCTTGAGATTATCAAGGCCCTCGGCACCGGGATCGGGGCCGAGGAATTCGAGATCTCGAAGCTGCGCTACGGCAAGGTGATCCTGATGACCGATGCCGACGTCGATGGCTCGCACATCCGCACCTTGTTGCTGACCTTCTTCTTTCGGCACCTGCGCCCGCTGATCGACAACGGGGTGATCCATATCGCCCAGCCGCCGCTGTACCAGCTGCGCAAAGGCAAGCAGGCCGAGTATGTGCTCGATGACGGGCAGCTCAACGCGCGGCTCACACAGCTTGCCCTGGAGGAGATCGCGCTGGAGATCAGCCGGCCGGATGCCGAGCCCATCGAGGTCGGCCGGGCCGTGACGGTGGAGCTGTTCGGGCTGCTTGAGAAGATCGACCGGCAGGCCAAGGTCTTGGCCCGCCGCGGAATCCAACTGCGCGAGTTCATCGAGCAATGGTACCGAGATGGCCGCCTGCCAGTCGTGCGCGCGCTGTTCAACGGCCGGGAATCGTTCTTCTACGCCGAGGCGGAATTCGAGGAGTTCCGTCGCGAGCGCGTCACCGCCGGGAAAGACCTCGTCAAGAACGAGCTCTCGGAGGCGCGCGTCCTGCAAACCTGCCTGGGTGATCTGCCGGACTTCCACTGCGATGTCTCGGATTTGTTTCTCAAGCGCGAGGAACAGGTTACCGGCGAATTGACGCCCGCCGTCTTTGTGCTCAAGCACGGGGAGGGCCAGCGGATGGAGCTGGACAATCTCATGGGGCTGCTGGTGGGGGTGCGAACCATCGGCGCGCGCGGCTGGGAGATCAAGCGGTTCAAGGGGCTCGGCGAGATGAACAAGGACGAGCTGTGGAAAACCACCATGGACCCGAAGAACCGCGCCCTGCGCCAGGTCATGGTCGGTGAGCCGGGTGCCGACCCCGAGCAGGCCAGCATCGACGCCAGCGAGGCCGACCACATCTTCAGCATCCTGATGGGTGAAAATGTCGAGTCGCGGCGGGGCTTTATCGAGGAAAACGCGATCCACGTCAAAAACCTCGATATCTGACCGGTCGGCGGTACAATCACGTCAGGTAGCCTCCCTGGATGAAGGAGGATCGCAATGGGCAAGCTTGTGAAAGTCATTATCGTTGTCGCCATCATTGCGGTCGCCGGTTACGTATTTGTCACCCGCAGCGGCGATTCGGGCGGCGGTCAAACGGCCGGTTCTGAGCAGCGCGGCGAGCGGCCGCGCCTGGAAGAGAAGTACGGGTTTACCAGCGAAACGGTGGGTGACTGACCGCGGCCGAGCTCGATTTCCGCCGAGCCGTCGGGAAGATAGCGTAGGTGTTGGCGCGCCGAAGTGGCGGAACTGGCAGACGCGCGGGATTCAAAATCCCGTCCTGGCAACAGGGTGAGGGTTCGAGTCCCTCCTTCGGCATTCTGCATGATCCCCCGCGATGCAATGGCTATGCTCCCGGCAGGTGGACCGGGGATGTTACAATGTATCGCGTTGGCGGGTGGCTTGGGTGCCGGAGGTACGCGTTGATGCGACGGTTGCTGAGTTTCGCGGGAGTGCTGTGGCTTGCGCCCTGGGCGCTCGCGCAGCCGGCGAGCGCCATTGAGTGGTCGCAGAACGTTGAGCAGAGCGTCGCGCAGGCGCAGCAAAGCCGACAGCCGGTCATGTTCTGGGTCCTCGGCCGCAGCGACAGCCGCGATAAGCGGGTCGAACGCGACCAGCAGCAGGCCTTTCGTGATCCGCTGGTGCTGGAGATGTCCACGCGTTTCGTCCCGGTCAGACTCTCCCGCAGCCGCTACCGCGATCTCCTTGAGAAATGGAATCTCTCGCCAAAGACGAACCTGGAAATTGTCTTCGTGACGCCTGATGGCGAGAAGATCGACACGCTGGCTCCGCAGGGCGTGTGTCAAGCCGATGTGCTCGCCAGGAAGATGACGTTGGTCTACGGGCACTATCGGCAACTGCTCTTCGAACGGGAGCTCAAGCCGAAGCTGGAGGATGAGAGCGCGCCCGACAAGGACCTCGGGCAAGCCCTCAAGCTGATCACACAGTTTGTGATCGTGACCGCCGACCGGAGTGTGATCGATCTGCTCAAGCGCCCATCCTTGAGCGACGGCGTCCGGAAAGGGGTGTACGAAGCGCTGGCGGCCTTGTCGACACCGGCAAGTGTCGAGGTCCTGCTGGAGCAGGCCACCGAGGATGACCGCGCCGCCGTCGCGCTCCTGGGCTGTACGCCCGCCGCTGCCGAACGGATGCTTCCAGCCTTGGAGGGTGATGATCCCGCATTGAGTCTGGCGGTCTACCGGGCGGTCACGCGGATCTGCCGGCTCCGCGACGTGAAGTCGGACCGTTTCTGGGAGGGCCGCTACCAGGTCGTCAAGCAAAAGGAGATCGACCGGGTGCGCCGCCAGGTCACCGCCGTGGCCGAACGCTGGAGGGAGCGCTATGCCGAATATCGTTGATCTGCGAAGCGATACCGTCACGCGTCCCTCGCTCGGGATGAAGCAGGCGATGATGGCCGCGGAGGTCGGTGACGACGTCCTGGGTGACGACCCGACCGTGATCGAGCTTCAGCAGCGCCTGGCCAGACTGCTCGAGAAAGAGGCCGGACTGTTTGTCCCCTCCGGGACGATGGCCAACCAGCTCGCGATCCGCGCGGTCTGTGAGCCCGGCGACGAGATCATCCTGCACGAATCCACGCACAGCTATAACTTCGAGACCGGAGGCGCCTCCGCGCTGGCTGGTTGCAGCATCCGTCCGGTCACCGGCGAGCGCGGCGTGTTTGGCCCGGAAGCGGTTCGGAAGGTCTACCGCCCGTTCGGCGACCATTTCGCGTGCTCGCGCATGGTGATTGTGGAAAACACGAACAACCGGGGTGGCGGGAGCATCTGGCCGCTGGAAGGCATGGTCGACGTTCAGAAGGTGGCGCGCGAGCTGGAGCTGCACCTGCATCTTGACGGCGCCCGGCTCTGGAACGCCTCCGTCGCCAGCGGCCGGAAGTTGCCTGAGTATGCCGCCTGCGCTGATACTGTTTCGATGTGCTTTTCCAAGGGCCTGGGTGCGCCGGTCGGTTCGATCCTGGTCGGGACTAAAGCGCTGATCCAACGGGCCCACCGCTTCCGCAAGATGTACGGCGGGGCGATGCG